>NZ_JBIWPN010000001.1:318595-524341 GCF_044768305.1 Kitasatospora sp. NPDC101155
AACTCCCGGGGGTGCCCCCGCCCCCCCCCATGCCGCGGCGCGGCGGGGTGGTCCTTCTCGAATTACTTTTCTTTTCGCCGGCCGGGGGGGGGGGGGGGGGGGGGCGCCCCCCCCCCCACGCCTATGGTCTCGGCCGCGGCAGCGGCAGAGAGCTGGCCGTGGCGCGTGCCAGATCCGTGCCAGAACGGGTGGTGAAAGACGGGCAGCGGCGGTCGGTGTCGGCCGTCCGAAGATCCGCCTGCAGGGGTATCGCTGCAGGTCGGATGGATTTTGTGGCCCGGAAGCCCAAAGATTCCCAAGCTTAGAGCGCGAGTTCGATTCTCGTCGCCCGCTCCATACCGAAAGCCGCAGGTCAGCGACCTGCGGCTTTTCCTTTGCCCGGATGCGGACGGTTACCGACCGCGGCCGGTGGGGGTCAGTGGGCGGTGGTGAGGGATTCGAGGGTGGGGACGAGGGCGGCGGGGGTGGGGAGGGCGGCGTTGTCGGCCTGGAGGCGGCGGGCGGCGGTGCGGAGGGCGGGGTCGGTGAGGAGGCGGTTGAGGAGGGGGGTGTCGACGGCTTCGGAGGCGGAGCTCAGGGCGGCGCCGGTGGCGGTGAGGGCCTCGGTGTTGTTGTAGTGGTCGGCGCCCTGGGGGAGGAGCAGCTGGGGCAGGCCGGCTTGAAGGGCGGTCAGCATGGTGCCCGAGCCGCCGTGGTGGATCAGCGCGTCGGCGCGGCTGAGCAGTTCGTTGAGCGGGATCCAGGGCAGTCCGCGGACGTTGGCGGGCAGGGTGCCGAGCGGGGCGAGGTCGGCGTCGCCGATGGCGAGCAGGAAGTCCGCGTCGACCTCGGCCGCGGCCTCGACCATGCGGACGACGGCCCGGACGCCGTCGAGCTCGGCGAGGACGGTGCCCAGGGTGACGACGACCCGCGGGCGGTCGGCGGGGCGGAGGAACTCGGTCGGGACCAGGCCGCCGCCGTTGTAGGGGATGTAGCGCATCCGCAGGCCGTCCGGGTCGCCGCCGAGCGGGCCGACGTTGAGCGCGGTGGCAGTGGTCGGCCCGGCCAGACCGTGCCGCTCGTAGAGGTCGGTGACGTGGGAGGCGAGCAGGTCGACCATGGGGAGGCCGGTGCTGACCCCGAAGTTGTGGACCACCGACGGGATCTTGAGCAGGGCCGCCACCAGCGGGGGAGCGGCGTGGAAGGAGTCGTGGACGAGCAGGTCGGCGCCCCAGTCGCTGGTGATCTCCAGCAGCTGGTCGACCGAGGGGCGGGAGGCGTGCGCGAAGATCGCGGCCGCCAGGTCGAAGATCTCTTCCTGCGACTTGTCCCGGTTGACGTACTCGACCTTGCCGTTGAGCCGCTCCTCGAACATCTCCCGCAGGTGCCGGCCGTCGCCGATCTCGACGACCGGGAAGCCCGCGCTGCGGAGCTGGTCGAGCGGCTGCCCGCAGGCGAACAGGACCTCGTGCCCGACGGCGCGCAGCGCCTGCGCGGTCGGCACCATCGGGAACAGGTGACCGGCCGAGGCGGGGCCGGTGAAGAGTATGCGCATGGTCTACTCCTTGCCAGTGAAGCTAACAAGGCAGTTTCATCCCAAAAGCTGACGTTCAGTCAATTTGATTCGGATCACCATGCGCGGTTATCGGCCGTTTTGATCAGGGACTTGTTACCTGGGTGGCGGTGTGCTCCAACTCCCGCTTCTGCTGCCCGCCCCGCCCCGCCCCGCCGCCCGTTGCCCGCAGCCCGTCGGTCATCCGGCGGCGAGGGAGTCGCGGACGGTCATGGTGAAGGCGGCGGGCTGTTCGGCGAGGACGATGTGGCCCGTGTCGAACTCGGCGTAGCTGCTGGTGGGGAGGGTGGCGTAGCGACCGAAGGCCTCGGGGTGGTCGGCGAGGGAGGGCCAGGTGGCCATGGAGAGTCGCAGGCACTCGTCCTGTTCGGCGTCGACCCAGCCGGCCGCGTGCGGGCGGTGCTGACGGTGATGGTGGGCATGGCGGGGGTTCCTCCTGGTCCGATCCGATCCGGTTCGGGCCGGCCGGCCCGGGTGGCGACGAGAAGTAAACTGCACGGTGCAGATCAGTGATTCAACTGCACCGTGCAGTGTAATTTGAGGTGGAGGAACGGTGCGGGACGGAACTGTCCGTGCCCGGCCACCGTCCAAGGGGTGACGGAATGCCTGCCCGGGTTGAACGCCGGGAGGAGTATGGAGGGCCCAGTGCAGTCAGGTGGTGTCGAACTGAACCTCGGATGCCCGGACGGTTCTCGCGACGGCTCCCCGTCCGCGCCCGCCTGGTGGCCGGCGCTGGCTCCGGAGGTGACGGCCGATCAACTCGATGCGGCGGAACGCTGCGAGGCGCTGCTCCGGGAAACCGTGGACGCCGTCCGGCCGGCGCCGGCCTGGCGCGCGGCGGCACCTCGGGCGGGCGCGCGACTGCCGCTGCCGGGCCGGGAGTCGGAGGCGCACTGGTACGTCACCCGGGGCCGGCATCTGCTCACCGTCGTATCGCCTTGCCGTCGGGCGGAGTTGGCGGGGGTGGTGGAGCGGCACTGGCGGCGGCGGGGGTGGGCGATCACCTCGCTGAACGCCGGGCGGGACCGGGTGGGGGTGTCCGCCGTCGCCCGGGGCGGATATCAACTGGCGCTGAGCATCGGCGAGTTCGGTGAAATCGCGCTGACCGCGAGCTCGCCCGGGACGGCCTGCCCGGAGTGGCCGGGGGTCGGTGGGTCCGCGCCGCTGCCGGACGTGCACTGCCCGTACTGGAGCGCGCTGATGTGATGCGGGGCTCACGGGGGAGGCGTGGAGCGAGTCCCCCCGGACCCGCTCCACGCCGCCTCGTCGCGCGGCTTCGGCGCTGCCGCTCCCCCCGACACCCCGGCAATCCCGCCGTCCCCCCTGGCAACACCCTCCGGCGAGAGCGGTCCGCACAGGCCCCGGCGAGCCCCCACCTCCGGGGACGTCGTGGCATCACGCTAACAAACCGCGTGGTTGGTTTGTCAATAGTGAGATCCACGAAAAATCCACAATCGTGAGGACGGGTTCTGGTTGCTCCGACGGGCGTCCCACCAGGCAGTTGTGTGCCGGTCAGGGCGGCGTACGGCAGCCGGGCGCGCGCCCGGGACCGGCCCGGCGGGTGGGGTGCGGCGCCTGGAATCCGACATTCCGAGCATCATGGCAGCACACAGTGACACCGTGCGAGTGCCCAGCGCAGCCACCGACCCTCCTGGCCGTGCGGCCGGCTCAGCGCAGCAGCCGGCGCTCCTTGGCCACCGCCACCGCTCCGGCCCGGGTTTCCACGCCCAACTTGTCGTAGATCCGGCCCAGATGGGTCTTCACCGTCGCCTCGCTGATGAACAGCGCCCGCGCGATCTCCCGGTTGCCCAGGCCCTGCGCCAGCTGTTCCAGGATGTCCTGCTCGCGCTCGGTGAGCTGCGGCGCGGGCGCCCGCATCTGCGCCACCACCCGGGAGGCGACCGGTGGCGAGAGCACCGTCCGGCCCTGGGCGGCCGCGTGGACGGCGGCGAACAGCTCCTCCGGCCGTTCGGCCTTCAGCAGGTAGCCGGTGGCGCCCGCGGCGATCGCCCGGGTGATGTCGGCGTCGGTGTCGTAGGTGGTGAGCACCAGGACGTGCGGCCCGCCCGGGGCGGCGGTGATCCGCCGGGTGGCCTCCACGCCGTCGATGCCGTCGCCGAGCTGGAGGTCCATCAGCACCACCTGCGGCGCCAGCTTGGCGGCCAGCGCGACCGCCTCCTCCCCGGTGCTCGCCTCGCCGACCACCTCGATGTCGCCCGCGCTGGCGAGCAGCGCCAGCAGGCCGGCCCGTACCACCGCGTGGTCGTCGCAGACCAGCAGCCGGACAGGGGTCGTGTTCATCGGTGCTCCAGGGGGATCGCGGCGGAGACGACGGTTCCCTCGCCGGGGGTGCTCTCCACGGTCAGCCTGCCACCCAGCTGCCGCAGCCGGGCCCGCATGGCCGGCAGGCCGTACCCGCGCCCGCCGCCGGAACCGGCCGCGTCCGGGGCGAAGCCCCGTCCGTCGTCGGCGATGTCCAGCACCGCCTGGTCGCCCAGGAACGACAGGGTGATCGCCGCCGCCGAGGCCCCTGCGTGCTCGCGGACGTTGGCCAGCGCGCCCTGGGCGATCCGCAGCAGCGCGGACTGCGTGGCGGCGGGCAGCGGTACGGGCGTGCCGTCCAGGTGGAAGCGGACCGGCAGCCCGCTCTCGGCGGACTCCCGCTCGGCCAGCGCCCGCAGCGCCCGGTCCAGGGTGGCGCCGTCGGCCAGCTCGGCCGGGGCGAGGTCGTGGACGAAGCGGCGGGCCTCGGCCAGGTTCCGGGAGGCCACCTCGGCGGCGGTCCGGACGTGGGTACGGGCGGTCGCCGGATCGGTGTCCCAGGTGCGCTCGGCGGCCTGCAGCAGCATCCGCTGGCTGGACAGGCCCTGTGCCACGGTGTCGTGGATCTCCATCGCCAGCCGCTCGCGTTCGGCGAGGGTGCCCTCCCGCCGTTCGGTGGCGGCGAGTTCGCGCCGGGTGCGGACCAGGTCGGCGATCAGCGCCCGCTGCCGGGCGGCCTGCCGGGCCATGAACAGGAAGACCCCGGTGGCCAGCGCGGCCACCGCGGGCGGCAGCAGGACGAGGGTGGCGTCCGTCCCGCCGGGCAGCCGGACCTCGGCGATCACCACCAGCAGCGTCAGCGCCGCCACCAGCGGGATCGCCGCCTTCGCGGGCAGCGCCCGCAGAGCGGTGTAGATCAGCGGGACGGCGCACCAGGCGAAGCTCGGGGCGAGCAGCACCAACACCACCCAGAGCGCGACCACCAGGGCCAACGGCCACCGGCGCGGCCGGCCGGGCGCGGGCGGGCGGCGGTGGTCCAACCAGGAGGCGGCCGGCCGGGCGACGGCCAGGGCGGAGCTCAGCCCGATCACCCAGGGGATCCAGGGGCTCCCGGCGTGGTGGGTGAGGTAGCGGCTGAGCGAGGCGGCGAGCAGCAGCAGGAACGCGGAGTCCAGCAGCAGCGCCAGCCGGCCCGCGTCCGGGTCCCCGGCGTCGCGGCCGCCGACGGACCGGCGGGCGGACCGGCGGGCGGACCGGCCGGTGGACGGGCGGGGCAGCTGCACGGGTGGCTCCTGGCGGTACGCGGTACGCGGTACGCGGTACGCGGCGCGCGGCACACGGTGCGAGGTGCCAGCGCTCAGCGCACTGGCCTGCGCCGATCCCTCGATGGTGACCCGTCCGGCCCGGCCCCGCATCAGCCGATCGGCTGACGGCACCGTCCCCCATCATGCCCGGACGGTCGCGCCGGAACGTCGATGCCGCGCGCCCGGATCCGGCCGGAGGATCGAAGCAGAGCCGGGCGGTCCCCCCGCCGCCCGGCCCCGAATCCGCCGCCGCCCGATCCGCCGTGCGGGCCGCGGACCCCGCAGATCCGTTGAGGAGCTGGACCATGAAGAAGACCTCCGTGCGCACCCGGGTGCTGACCGGCACCGTCGCCGTCGCCGCGCTCGCCGCCGCCGGTGTGGGCGCCGTCTCGGCCAGCGCCGAGACCACCGAGACCCCGGCCGCGCCGGCCGCCGTCAAGGTCGACACCCAGAACAAGAACCTGGCCCAGAGCACCGGCCTGACCATCGACGCCGCCACCCGCGCCGCCCAGGCCGCCCTGGACGCGGCCACCAAGGCCGGCCAGCACGTCTCGGTCGCCGTGGTCGACCGCGACGGCGTCACCCGGGTCCTGCTCAAGGGCGACGGCGCCGGCCCGCAGGCCCCGGAGTCGGCCGAGCGCAAGGCCTTCACGGCGGTCTCCTGGAACGCCCCGACCTCGGAGCTGGCCAAGCGCCTCGCCCAGGCCCCCAACCTGAAGGACATCCCGGGCACGCTGTTCCTGGCCGGTGGTGCGCCGGTGCAGGCCGAGGGCGCTCCGGTCGCCGGCATCGGTGTCGCGGGCGCGCCCAGCGGCGACCTGGACGAGCAGTTCGCGCGGGCAGGCGTCGCCGCCCTGGCGAAGTGACGCACCCGGCCGGTCGGCCCACCCCCGTGGCCGACCGGCCGGACCCGCGTTCCGGGCTGAGCGCCGCGGTGTCCTCGTTCGGGTGAACACCGGGAGGGTCGTCGCAGAACAGGCGATGACCCTTCGAAAAGCCGGTGTCGTTGTCAGTGCCGCGTGGCAGGCTTCCCGGTATGACGGCGTGGACCCTCAACGACATCGAACGTGCGATCCGCTCCTCCTGGGGTGTCGACACCTGTGCGCCCGAGGACCTGGCCCACTGGCGTCCTGACAATCCCGCCCGCGGCCAGTGCGGGGTGACGTCGCTGGTGGTGAACGACCTGCTCGGCGGCGAGCTGATGATGGGCGAGGTGCGCGTCGACGGGGTCCGGACGGACCTCCACTGGTGGAACCGCTTCGCCACCGGCTTCGAGATCGACCTCACCCGCGAGCAGTTCGGGCCGGACGAGCTGGTCGGCCCCGGCCGCCCGGTCGCCCGTCCGGGCCGCCCCGGCCGGCTCCAGGCCCAGTACGAGTTGCTGCGCCACCGGGTGGTGGCCGAGCTGGAGCGCGGGGCCGCCGCGAACCGCAGCCACCGGCGTGCGCGCGTCTGCGCCTGACCACCTCGGCGCCTGACCACCCCGGCGCCCGACGACTCGGAAGCCGAGCCACCCCGGCACCGGGCCGCCCTGACGTACAGTCGGCCACGAACGGACGGCTACGGATACGGCTACGGCGACGGGAGTGCGCGGATGACCGGGACGACGACGGTCGGTTTCGTGGGGCTTGGCGCGATGGGGCAGGGCATGGCCGGCAGCCTGCTGCGGGCCGGCCACGCGGTACGGGTCTGGAACCGTTCGCCCGCGCCGGTGGCCGCCCTGGTGGCCCAGGGCGCGGAGGCGGCCGGCACGGTCGCCGAGGTCTTCGCCGCCGACACGGTGGTCTCCATGCTGGCCAACGACGAGGCGTTCGAGTGGCTGCTGCTCGACCCCGGGCTGCTGGCGGGCGCGGGCGCGACCCTGCACGTCAACATGGCCACCGTCTCGCTGGCGCTCGCCGAGCGCGCCGAGGCGCTGCACGCCGAGCACGGCATCGGCTACGTCGCCGCGCCGGTCCTCGGCCGGCCCCCGGTCGCGGCGGCGGGCCGGCTCAACATCCTGGCCGCGGGCGCGCCGGAGCTGCTGGAGCGGGCCGAGCCGCTGTTCGCCGCGATGGGCGAGCGGACCTGGCGGTTCGGCGACAGCCCCCGACAGGCCAACACCGCCAAGATCAGCACCAACTTCCTGCTGGCCTGCGCGATCGAGTCGATGGCCGAGGCGTGCAGCCTCGCCGAGGCCCACGGGGTGCGGCCCACCGACCTGGTCGAGATGCTCACCGGCACGCTCTTCCCGGGGCCGGTCTACTCCGGCTACGGCTCCATGGTCGCGGAACGCCGCTACGAGCCGGCCGGGTTCCGGCTGCCGCTCGGACTCAAGGACGTCGGCCTCGCCCTCGCGGCCGGGGCCGAGCGCAACGTCCCGCTGCCGTTCGGCGGCATCCTGCGGGACGCCTTCCTGGACGCGCTGGCCCACGGCGACGGGGACAAGGACTGGGCCGCCGTCGCCGAGGTCGCCCGTCGCCGGGCCGGGCTGCCGGACTGACGGGCGACGGGCTGCCGGGCTGACCCACCTGCGGTTCTCCGGGGCGCGGGCGCGGAATAACCGGCGCGCGACGGGTGCTCGCACCTCCGTCCGCAGCACCCGACCGGGGGAGTGTCCGATGTCCGACCGGCCGTCCGGCGCCCAGGCGCCACGCCGTTTCCTGTTCCTCGATGCGAGCGCGCGCGTCGGCGGCAACTCCGAGCGACTCGCCCGGCTGGCCGCCGAGTCGAGCCTGCCGGCCGGCGCGGAGCAGCGCTGGCTGCGGCTCGCCGACCACCCGCTGCCGCCCTTCCAGGACCTGCGGCACACCGGTGACGGCCGCTACCCCGAGCCGGTCGGGCACGAGCGGACCCTGCTGGAGGCCACTCTCGAAGCCACCGACCTGGTCTTCGTCGCGCCGCTGTACTGGTACTCGCTGCCGACCACCGCCAAGCTCTACCTCGACTACTGGTCGGCCTGGTTCCGGGTGCCCGGCCTGGACTTCCGCGCCGCGCTCCGCGGCGGCACCGTCTGGGGCGTCACCGCCCTCGCCACCGGGGACGACAAGGCCGAGCCGCTCATCGGCACGCTCCGGCTGACCGCCGAGTACATGGGGATGCGCTGGGGCGGCGCGCTGCTCGGCAACGGCACCCGCCCGGGGGACGTCCTGCGCGACGAGCGGGCGCTGATCGCGGCCAAGTCCTTCTTCGCGGACTGAGGCTCCCCGGCCTCCCGCGGAGTGACGCATTCACGCCATCCCGGCCCGTGCGGTACCGTCGTCCGGACGTGTACCCGTCACTCTGCGGTCATCTCCCGGCGAAGCGCAAAAGCCTTACGGACGGATGAAGTTGGATGATTCGGGCGCTCCGGGGCCGGGTGCGGGCCACAGCACGGCACCTGCCTTCCGGAGTGGCTGGATCGTTCGGTACTCTCCGTCGGACTTTCAGCTTCGCGGGGGGTTCGCGGCGTCTGCGGCCGCCCCCTCGCGCCCGGGCCTCGCCCGGACACTTCCGTGAGGTCTCCTTGTCCATACGTCGCAGTCTTGCCCTTGCCGGCGCCGCCGCGCTCGCGTCCTCGCTCGTGCTGGCCGGCGCCCAGGGCGCCATGGCCGTCGGTGTCACCGGCACCCCGTCCGCCGCGGCCCAGGCCGAGAAGGCGAGCCACCAGGCCCTCGACCTCTCGGTGCACGGCGTTCCCGGCACCTTCATCGCCGGTGGTGACGCCCGCGAGTTCACCTACCGGATCGACAACTCGACGAAGACCGACTTCGTCGCCTTCCCGCTGCTGAAGTTCAAGAACAAGGCGGGCACGCTCAAGGCGAAGGACCTCAAGCTCGAGTACCAGCTGCCGGCCTCGCTGCCCGGCGGCGGCACCTGGAAGACCGCCGTCATCGCCCCCGGTGGCGGCGACGGCGACGACAGCGCCGTGCTGATGTTCCTCGGCGACGTGACCGCCGAAGGCGACGCCGCCGACGGTGCCCTGCTCTACCTCGCCCAGGGCAAGAGCGTCGACATCAAGGTCCGCGCCTCCTTCACCAAGGACACCCCGCTGGGCAAGGCCGGTGTCGTGCCGGTGGTCTACTCCGCCGACGCCAACGACGAGAACGACCACGGCGGCTTCAGCTGTGACGGGATCAAGGGCGCCGGCTTCACCATCAAGGCCGGCGGCGGCAAGCCCACCCCGACCCCCACCCCGACCAAGACCGGCAAGCCGAGCCCGACCGCGAGCAGCTCGCCCACGGCCAGCCACACGCCGACCTCCAGCGCGTCGCCGACCGGCACGGCCACCGCCACCGCGACGGCCACCGCGACGGCCACCGCGACCCCCACCACCGAGCCGACGAAGCCCACCGCCGAGCCGACGACGCCGACCACGGCGCCGACCACCCCGGCCACCGGCACCGGTTCGCCGTCCGCCTCGCCGTCCGACTCCGGTGCGACCGGCGCCCCGGTGCCGTCCGGCGACAGCAGCACCGACGCCCCGCAGCCGATCGACTTCCCGGTGCAGAACCCGACCGTCACCCCGCCGAAGATCACCCCGAGCGGTGTCACCAAGGCCAAGACCGCCGCCGCCAACGCGGACAAGTCCCTCGCCACCACCGGTGGCGGTGATCACACCACCGCGATCGCGGCCACCGGCGGCGCCGTCCTGGTCGCCGGTGTCGGCACCCTCGTGGTGCTGCGTCGTCGCAAGTCGGGCCAGCAGAGCTGACCCAGGGGGGAGCTCCGTGAGTACCGCCGTGTCGCCCGGCCGTCCGTTCGTACGGACACCCGGGCGGCACGGACGGTACTTCTCCGTCACATAGGATGTCCGGCCGGAGGGGGGCGGAACGGCGGGGAGAGGGACAGGTGCGGGTAGTACGTACGGCACAGACCACCACCGACTACGAAGCCGCGGCCGGGCGGATCGCGGGGCTTCCGCTCCGCAGGCACCATGTCCTGCTGGCCGCCTGGACGATCCTCTGGTTCTTCCTGGTCGAGCCCAGCGGCGGGTTCTCCTGGCACTACCTGCGCCAGGGCGAGCAGCTGCTCTTCAGCCACCAGGCCGACGGCGGCCTCTCGCTCTACGCCCACCACCCCGAGCTGCAGATCGGCCCGGTCAGCCTGGCCGCCGCCCGGCTCACCGCCCCGTTCTCACCGCACATCGGCCAGCTGGTCGCCGAGGCGGTGAGCGCCGGGCTCGGCCTGGTGATGCTGGTCCTGATCGGCCGCACCGCCGCCCTGTACTACCTGGGCACCGGCACCAACCACCGCCGGCTCCAGCAGCGCCTGCTGATCGCCGGACTGGCGTTCATCCCGATGTGGGTCGAGGTCTCGGTCCGCTTCGCGCACCTGGACGACGTCCTCGCGCTGTTCTTCACCACCCTCGCCGCGCACGCCCTGGCCCGCGGCAAGCCCACCCAGGTCGCGATCTTCCTGGCCCTGGCGGTGGACTCCAAGCCCTGGGCGATAGCCTTCGCCCCGCTGATCCTGGCCCTGCCCCGGCCCGCCTGGCTGCGCACCGTGATCTGGTGCGGCGTCCTGGTGGCGGTCGCCTGGCTGCCGTTCTACCTGGGCAACCTGGACACCCTCGCGGCCGCCAAGTTCACCATCCCGAACCAGCCCGCCTCCGCGCTGCGGTGGTTCGGGGTCACCGACCCCTCCACCCCCTGGTGGGACCGCCCGACCCAGTTCGCGCTCGGCATCGGCCTCGGCTGCGTCGCCGTCTGGCGCGGCCGCTGGCCGGCCGTGGTGCTGCTCGGCGCGGACGCCCGGATCCTGCTCGACCCGAGCGTCTACACGTACTACACGGCCTCGATCCTGCTCGGCACCCTGCTCTGGGACGCGGTCGGGCAGAAGCGGCTGGTCCCGTGGTGGAGCTGGATCGCGCTGGCCGCGCTGTACGGCGGCACGCTGTTCCTCCCGTCCGACTCGGCCCGCGGCTTCGTCCGGCTCGCCTTCGTGGTGGTCTCCGCCGGGTACGTGCTGTTCTGGCCCACCCAACAGACCCGGCGACCCCGCCCCCCGGCCCAGGGCGGCGACGGACGCCGCCGCACCGCCCGGCGGCGCGAGCGGGTGCTGGTCGGCGCGGGCACCTGAGACCCTCCGCGGCGACGGCTTGACCCTCACGCGACGTGAGAGCGGAGGGTTGTGGTCAGCACCAGGGAGGGAACCCGGATGAACGAGGACCAGGGCTACTCGGTCGGCGCCGTGGCGAAGATCGCCAAGGTCACCGTCCGCACCCTGCACCACTACGACGAGATCGGACTGCTGTCCCCCGCGGGCCGCACACGTACCGGCTACCGCCGGTACGTGGACGCCGACCTCGACCGGCTGCAGCAGATCCTGTTCTACCGCGAGCTCGGATTCCCACTGGAGGAGATCGCGGCGATCCTGGACGACGACTCGGTCAGCCCGAGCGAACACCTCCGGCGGCAGCACCGACTGCTCACCGACCGGATCAGGCACCTCCAGGAGCTCGCCACCGCCGTCGAACACGCCATGGAGGCACGCAGGATGGGCATTCAGCTGACCCCGGAGGAGAAGTTCGAGATCTTCGGTGAGGGCTACCGCGAGGAGTGGGAGCAGGAGGCCGAGCAGCGCTGGGGCGACACCGAGGCCTGGGCCGAGTCCCAGCGCCGCACCGGCGGCTACACCAAGGCCGACTGGCAGCGCATCCAGAACGAGATGACCGAGCTCAACAGCCGCCTGGCGGAGGCGGTCACCGCCGGTGAGCCCGCCGACGGCACCGCGGCCATGGACCTCGCCGAGGCCCACCGGCAGCACATCTGCCGGAACTTCTACGACTGCACGTTCACCATCCACCGCGGTCTGGCGGGCCTGTACGTCTCGGACCCGCGCTGGACCACCACCTACGAGGACCTCGCCCCCGGCCTGGCGCAGTGGCTGCACGACGCCATCCTCGCCAACGCGGACCGGAGCGAGAAGGCGTAACCGCCGTCACGGGGGGAATCGGCGGCCACGGGGGGCCGCCGGTGCTGGGGGAGCCGGTGGCTACGCCACCCCGCGCCCGAAGGAGCGCCGGTAGGCGGTCGGCGAGGTGCGCATCACCCGACCGAAGTGGTGGCGGAAGGTCGCCGCGCTCTCGAAGCCGACCGCCGCGGCGATCTCCTCCACCGTCCCGTCCGGGGACTCCAGCAACGACAGACTGGCCGCGATGCGCTGGGTGACGACCCAGCGCATCGGGCTGGTGCCGTTGCGCGCGGTGAAGTGCCGCAGGTACGAGCGGTCCGACATCCGGGCCGCCCGGGCCAGCACCGAGACGGTCAGCGGGTCGGCCAGGTGGTCCAGCGCCCACTGCATGCTGCGGGCGATCCCGTCGTCCTCCTCCTCGACCGGCCGGACGGCGGCCTCGATGAACTGCGCCTGCCCGCCGTCCCGGTGCGGTGCCACCACGAAGCGCCGGGCCACGGTGTTGGCCACCTTGGCGCCGTGGTCCCGCCGGACCAGGTGCAGGCACAGGTCGATCCCCGCCGCGCTGCCCGCGCTGGTGAGCACGTCACCGTTGTCCACGTACAGCACGTCCGGGTTGACCAGCACCTTCGGGTAGCGCTGCTGGAGCAGTTCGGCGTACCGCCAGTGGGTGGTGGCCTCCCGGCCGTCCAGCAGCCCGGCGGCGGCCAGCGCGAAGGCGCCCGAGCAGATCGACACGATCCGGGCGCCGCGCTCGTGCGCCGTCCGCAGCGCCTCGACCAGTTCGGGGGACACTTCGCCGCTGAAGGCGTTGCGCACCCCCGGGACCACCACGGTGTCGGCGGCCGCCAGGTCGTCCAGCCCGTACTTGGCGGTCAGCGCGAAGCCGCCCACCGCGTCCAGCTCCGTCCCGGGCCGGTCGGCGCACACCTTCAGCCCGTACCAGGGCGCGGCCAGCAGGCCGCTCAGCTCCGGCCGCGCCAGCCCGAACACCTCGACCACCACGCCGAGTTCGAACGGCGCCATGCCCTCGAAGGCGTACACCGCGACATCGTGCACGGGCTCCGGGCGACGGCCGATGACGACAGCCACCGGGCGCGACCGGACGTCCGCGCCGGTGCCCGCGCCGGTCGTGCTCTCGACGTGCTGCCCGGCGTGCTGCTCGGCCATGCGAACCCCCTGCTCACGGGTGGCGGAATCCCGGTGAGTGTAGCCGTCGCGGCCACCTCGAAACTTTTCGCGAATCCCCCTGCAACCTCTACGCCCGTCACACGTCCATTGCTACGGGGGTGGAGAGAACCGGGCCGAGGGTGGCTGCGAGGATCTCCCCGATCACGATCTTGATCAGGTGACCTGACGGTCCGGCGAACGCCGTCACCGTCCCGGGGGAAAGCAGACCGTACATGTCCATGGCCATCGGGCCGATCGCCGTGCCGGCGGGGCGGCGCGGCTTCTCCGTCCGCGGCGTGGTCGCCGCGCTGTTCGGCGCGCAGGAGGCCCAGGAGGCCGGCGCGCCGACCGCCGACCTCGGCTCCGACCGGCAGGCGGCACAGCGCCGTTCCGGCTTCCGGCTGCTGCGCGGCGGGCGCAAGCCCGCGGAGGAGCGGCCCACCCTGACCGACCTGTACCACGCCCACCGGCTGGGCCTGGTGCGGATGGCCGTGCTCCTGGTGGACCACCAGGACCTGGCCGAGGACGTCGTGCAGGAAGCTTTCACCCAGCTCTACCAGCGCCATGGCGAGAACCTGGACGACCTCGACAACGCCCTCGGATACCTGCGGACCTCGGTGGTCAACGGCGCCCGCTCGATGCTGCGCCGCCGCAAGACCGCCCGGGAGTACGTGCCCCCGCACGAGGCCGACGCGCCCTCCGCCGAGGACCACGCGGTGCTCAACGACGAGCACCGGCGAGTCCTCGTCGCCCTGCAGGAGTTGACCCCCCGCCAGCGTGAGGTGCTGGTGCTGCGCTACTGGTCCGACATGTCGGAGGCGCAGATAGCCGAGACCCTGGGACTCTCCCGGGGTGCCGTGAAGTCCACCGCCAGCCGGGCCCTGGACGCCTTGGAAAAGCACCTGGAGAAGGTTCGATGACCGACAAGTTCCCCCGCCCGGGCGGCGGTGACGGCGACGGGCCGGCCGAGACCCCGATGGAACGGCTGCTCCGCGAGGCGATGAACGCCCGGGTCTCCATGGTCAACGCCCACGACCTGCGCCCGGCCGCACCCCCGAAGGGCCGGATCCGCAGGCTCCGCCCGGTGTACCTGACCACCGCGCCGATCCTCGCCCTGGCCGCGTCCCTGGCCATCGGCGTGCTCGCCATCCACGGCGACCCGGTCGCCAAGCAGGACGTCCCCCCGCCCCCGGCCGCCAGCATCACCACCTCCCCGAGCCCGACGGCCACCCCGACCCCGACGGACACCCCGAGCCCGACGGCCACCCCCACCGACACCGGCACCCCGACCGGTGACGCGGAGACGGACGTCCCGCTCGCGGACGCCACCCCGCCCTCCGCTCCCCCGGCGACCGGCTCGGCGAGCTCGTACACCCTCCGGGGAGTCAAGTTCAAGGTCCCGGCCGGCTGGAAGGCCGTACCGGTCTCGCCCGACCGGGTCTGCGTCCTGAGCCCGGGCGCCCCCACGGACCCGCAGCAGAACTGGGAGCCGGCGAGGTGCGAGCCGTACGGCGTCCTGGTGGTGGTCTACAACAGCCCGGACGACCTCGAGAGCGGCGCCTGGCCCACGACAGCCGACCTGGCCTCCGACGGCGGCTGGGGCCACCAGCCGAACTGCCCCATCTGGGGGCGGCCCTACTTCCCGGTCAACGGCTACTCCTCGGTCGGCGCGCCGGTGCGGACCAAGCCCACCGTGGCGGGGAAGACGATCGACAAGACGCAGTGGAACGTCGGCTGCAATGCCGGCGACACCTTCACGGCCCAGCTGTGGGGCATGAGTTCGGACCAGGTCTTCGTCGTGGCGAACGGGCTCAAGGAGGACTACCAGGCGGGCCTGACGACGATCGTCAACAGCCTGGACGTGAGCGGCCACAAGGCGCCGAGCCCCACGTCCACCCCGACCGCGGCGACCAGCAAGGACATCGCCGTCGCGATCGACGCCAGCGGTCTCGGCGCCGGGCAGCAGGTGTCCACGAACGGCACTCCGGTGACGTTCACGGTGACGTACCGGAACACCGGCCAGAAGGCCTACGCGCAGGTCCAGCCGCTGGTGTACACCAAGGATTACCAGGGGACCCCGGGCGATGTCCTCCCGATCAACGCGGGCAAGCTGGAGCGCCAGGACGGAGGCTCCTGGGTCCAGATTCCGCTCTCGGTCGGGGGCGGCATGGACTACGCGATGGTGAACAAGGCGGCCTGGTTCTCGCTGGCGCCGGGCGAGAGTCGGAAGGTGACGTACCGGATCTCCCTGGACCCGGCGGACGGGCCCGGGGAGATGCCGCTGGTGGCCCAGGCGGCGCTGCCGTACCCGTCGACGGCGCCGCTGACCGTCCTGGGAGAGGTGAGCCAGGTGGTGAGGGTCGTGAAGTAGCCCTCCCGAGGCCGTTCTTGAGGCGCTGTGACCAGGATCTTCCCTGGTCGCGGCGCCTTTCGGCGTTCCGGGGCGAGGCCGCGAAAAAATTTCCGAACCCACCTGCAACCCCCTGCCGGGATGGACGTCTATCAGGGTGAGAGGCGGGGAGAGCGAGCCGGCGGGGCCGGAGCTCGGGCCGGCTCCTCGGGGCGCGAAGGCAAGGCGCCCGTTCATCCGATCACCACCATCACCGTGTCCTCTGGGGGGACTGTCACATGAACGCGTCCGTTATTACCCGTATTGCGAAGATTGTTCCGCTCGCCGTCGTCGCCGCCATCGGTGTCTCCGCCTGCGACTCCCCGGAGAACGGTGCCCAGGCCGCCCCGAGCGCCACGCGTTCCGCCGCTCCCGCAGTCACCGCACCGTCGACCCCCGCCGACACCCCGTCGACCACCCCCGCCACGCCCGCGCCGACCAGCGGGACCCCCGCCGCCGGGGTGTCGACCCCCGCCGCGGACCACCAGGGCGCGGCCACCCCGACCGCCAAGCCCACCGCCACCGCGAAGCCGAGCGCCAAGCCCACCGCCAAGCCCACTGCCAAGGCCACCGAGCCCGCCCCGTCCGGCGGCATCGGAATCGCCTTCAGCGGCCTGAGCGAGGGCCGGAAGATCCAGGTGGGCGACCGGGTGTCCTTCTCGGTGACCTGGAAGAACAACGACTCCTCGGGCAGCCGTCAGGTGGCGCCGGTGGTGGCGACGCAGGAGTTCGAGGGCGCGCAGTGCTACCAGATGCTCTCGATGGCGAAGGGCACCCTGGAGCGCAAGGACGCCTCCGGCTGGAAGGCCCTGCCGTCGCTGAGCCAGGGCGGCGGGATGGACTACGCGGGCACGGGCGACGACGCGGCCTTCACCCTGGCCGCGGGCGAGAGCCGGACCGTCGAGTACCGGATGGTGCTCGACGCGGGCAACCAGCCGGGCAAGCTGGCCGTCGAGGCGGACGCCGTGGTGCCGCACTCCTTCAAGACGATGGTGAAGAGCGTGGTGAACATGGCGGTCGTCGACAGCCACCGCCCGGTGGTGACCTCGGTGTCCACCCCGACCGAGCTCGTCGTCGGCAAGACCCCGACCGAGTTCTCCTTCAAGGTCTCGTCGCCCGACGGCCCGGGCCTGCTGCGCCCGGTGGTGCGGCTGGCGCTCCCCACCGGCGAGGGCCTGTCCGGCGAGGACGTCACGATCGAGGCGAAGGTCCGCGACGAGTGGAAGAGCTTCGAGGTCACCCCGGACTGCAACGGGCAGCTCGGCGTGGCGCCCTCCCAGCTGGTGGGCGTGATGGAGGGCAACCCGGCCGAGTACACGTTCCGGGTCGGCCTGAACCGGACCGCTGCCGCCGGTCCGGTGGAGATCCAGGTCGGCGGCGACTCCGACGGCCACCGCGGCGCCGTCACCACCGTCCGGCCCGCCGTCCGGCGCTGACCCCCCCGCCGACGGCCGAAGGGCCCGGCCTCCCCACCGGGGGAGGCCGGGCCCTTCACCGATCGGCTCAGGCGAGCGAGGCCATCCACGCCTCGACGTCCTCGGAGCGGCGCGGCAGCCCCGCCGAGAGGTTCTCGTTGCCCTCGGCGGTGACCAGGATGTCGTCCTCGATCCGGACGCCGATGCCGCGGTACTCCTCCGGCACGGTCAGGTCGTCCTGCTGGAAGTACAGGCCGGGCTCGACGGTGAGCACCATGCCGGGCACCAGCAGGGCGTCGACGTGCTCCTCGCGGCGCGAGTGGGCGCAGTCGTGGACGTCCAGGCCGAGCATGTGGCCGGTGCCGTGCAGGGTCCAGCGGCGCTGCAGGCCGAGCTCCAGGACCTTCTCGACGTCGTACGCCGAGGCGTCCAGCAGGCCCCAGGCGAGCAGGCGCTCGGCGAGGACGCGCTGCGAGGCCTCGTGGAAGTCGCGGAAGCGGGCGCCCGGCTTGACCGCGGCGATGCCGGCCTCCTGGGCGTCGTACACCGCGTCGTAGATCTTGCGCTGCAGCTCGGTGAAGCGGCCGTTGATCGGCAGGCTGCGGGTGACGTCGGCGGTGTAGAGGGTGTGGGTCTCCACGCCGGCGTCCAGCAGCAGGAGCTCGCCGGGGCGCACGTCGCCGTCGTTGCGGACCCAGTGCAGGGTGGTGGCGTGCGGGCCGGCCGCGGCGATGGTGCCGTAGCCGACGTCGTTGCCCTCGACCCGGGCGCGGCGCCAGAAGGTGCCCTCGATCCAGCGCTCCGAGGTGGCGACGGCCTGGCCGAGCTCGCGGACCACGTCGGTGAAGCCGTTGACGGTGGCGTCGCAGGCGGCGCGCAGCTCGCCGATCTCCCACTCGTCCTTGACCAGCCGCAGGCCGCTGAGGAACTCCTTGAACTCGGCGTCCTTGTCGGCGTCCAGCACCTCGGCCAGCGCGGCCTCCAGGCCGGCGTCGTAGCCGCGGACGATGCGGGTCGGCACGGCGGCGTCCTTGGCCCGCTCGGCCAGCTCCTCGGCGGCCTTGCGGACGTCGCGCGCGGGCAGGCCGAGCAGCTGCTCCTGTTCGGTCAGACTGTGTCGGCGGCCGACCCACAGCTCGCCGTAGCCGTCCAGCCAGAACTCGCCGTTCTCGCGGTTCGAGCGGGGCAGCAGGTACAGGGTGAACTCGTGGCCGGCCTCGCCGGTCGGCTCGGCGACCAGCACCGCGTCCTCGGTCTGGTCACCGGTGAGGTGCACGTACTCGCTGGCGGCGCGGAAGTTGTAGTCGGTGTCGTTGGCGCGCACCCGCAGGTTGCCGGCGGGGACGACCAGGCGCTGGCCCGGGTAGGCGGCGGAGAGCTTGGCGCGGCGCTCGGCCGCGTACGGGGCCTGGGCGATCGGGGCGAGGCCGTGCAGCTCGGTGTCGGCCCAGCCGGACTTCATCGAGGCGGACAGCTCGTCCGAGATCTCGCCGTAGAGGCCGTTCTTGCGGCCACTGAACTGCTGCGGCTCCTCGCCGCCCTCGGCCTCGGGGTTCTCGGCCACCGCGGGGGTCCGGTCCTCGGTCACGTGCAACGCCTCCTTGGGGGTGGTACCGCCGCCCGTCGGGGGAGGTGTCGGATCGCGACACGCGCGGGCGGCCGTGCGTCCATGGTACGGACGCCCGGCCGCTCACCGATTCGGGGTTCGTATGCCTACTCGAAGCGCGCCGCCAGCATCATCAGGTCGTCGGTGGCCGGGGCGGCGTCCGGGCCGGGGCAGACGGCCAGCAGGTGGGCGCAGAGCCGGTCCGGGGCGATCCGCACGTCGCGCGGGGCGTCGGCGGCGGCCCGGCGCAGGTTGGCCTGCCCGGCGTGCAGGGTCGGGCCGCAGCGGCGGGCCAGGCCCTCGGTGTAGAGCAGCAGGGTGTCGCCGCGCTCGGCGGTGAACTCCACCCCGGGGGCCTCCCAGCAGGTCAGCATGCCGAGCGGGGCGGAGAGCGAGGTCTCGACGAACTCGGCGCCGTGTCGGCCGACCAGGATCGGCGGGCAGTGCCCGGCGCCGGCGAGGGTGATCCGGCGCTCCTCGGGCTCGACCCAGGCGTAGACGGCGGTGGCGGTGCGGCTCGGCTCGGTGGTCTTGAGCAGCAGCTCCAGGTCGCCGAGGACGGAGACCGGGTCCTCGCCCTCCAGCACCGCGTACGCCCGCAGCGCGGCCCGGACCCGGCCCATCGCGGCGGCCGCGCCGGGGGCGGAGCCGGGGCCCGCGCCGGGGCCGTCGCCGGAGACCGAGCCGACGGTGAGGCCGACGGTGCCGTCCGGCAGCGGGATGGCGTCGTACCAGTCGCTGCCGCAGGAGTGGTCCAGGCCGGCCGGGAGGAGCCGGGCGGCCAGCCGCAGCCCGTCCGGCTGGGGGAGGTGGTCCGGCAGCAGACCGCGGCGCAGCGCCTCGGTGGTGCGGCGGGTGCGTTCGGCCTCCAGTTGCTTGGCGAGCAGCGGGGCGGCGACGTCGCAGTAGCGGAGGGCGAGTTCGCGCCGGCGGTCGGTGGGCTCGGCGGGCCGGTCGTAGAACCAGACGGCGGCCGCGAGCGGGCCGTCCTCGGCGGTGGCGAGCGGCAGGCCGAAGGCGCCGCCGAGGCCGAGGTGGACGGCGAGTTCGCGCAGCCGGGCGCCGATGACCGGGTCCTCGGCGAGGTCGACGGAGTGCAGCTGTTCGGGTCGGTCCTGTTCGCGCAGCAGCCGGGCGAGCAGGCTCTGCTCGGTCGGGACGGTCTCCAGGGCGCCGAGGCTGGCCCGGTCGAGGCCGAGGCCGACCGGCTGGCCGAGGCCACCGTCGGGCATCAGGGTGACCAGGACGCCGCGGCCGGCGCCGAGCAGCGCGGCGCCGGAGGCGAGGACGGCGTCCAGGGTGGCGGTGAGGCCGCGGGCGCGGGCGAGCCGTTCGGTGTGCTCGTGCAGGCTGGTGATGTCGGACAGACGTCCGGTCAAACGGTCCTGCACGGTGGCGGCGGACGGTGCCGTGAGGTCGTCCGCGGTGCCCTCCGGCGCGTCGGCGGGGGCGAGCAGGTCGGGCGGGTCGAGGACGGTGAGCCCGCCCGCGCAACCGGGTTCGCCCAGCTCGGCGGTCGTCGGCGACGGGTGGGACGTCGACGCGTGGGACTCGGTCATGCCGCCACTCCTGACGCGGTGCTACGTGCCATGCGAAACCCCCAGATACGGCCCGATGTGGAGCGAGCACGGCCAAAGGGCGTGTTTCGCCTCGAATCGCTACTACTCGTCATTGATCGACAGCAATGCCACCACTTCTACACAGGCCATTCGGGGCATGTCCAGATCCAGGACGACGCGATGGCCGGTTCCACAGCGTCATCACTCCGGTCGGAGGGCGCGCGTGGTCGGTGCGCGCGCCGGTCGGGTCCGGAGGCATGGAGCGGGCCGGGAGCGGGCAGAACCGAGAGGACGGACCGGGCGGCCGTCCGGATCGTAATGTCCGTGCCGCCCGTGCAGCGGGCTGTCCGGAAGTCTCTCACTCGTACGGTGGAACCAAGCGCGCCCGGGCGGCGTCCATCCGGTCGCATACGGGATTCTCGTTCCAAGGGCTGTTCCATTGCGCGGCCCTTCTCATGTCGTGCTCCACACCGTGCTCCACGTCGTAGCCGCGCCGTCCGCCATGCCGCCCGCCCCCGCTTCGCGCCGCCCGGGGCCGTGCCGTCGCGGGCCCGCGTGGCGAGTCCCGCCGGATGCCGTGGGGCGGAGCGAACCGAGCGGTCAGGGAAAGGAACGAGCGCCATGCGTGAGAACCCGAAGAGCCGGTCGCAGGAGTCGTCCGCCCGGCTGGACGCGGCCCTGACGGCTGCCGTCGAACACCGCTGGCCCGTGGTGCCGGGAACCGTCCTGTGCGGCGGGCGCTGTTCCTGCGGCGACCCGGACTGCCCGGTGCCCGGCGCGCATCCGCACGACCCCTCGCTGCTGGCCGCCACCACGGACGCCCGGATGGTGCGCTGGTGGTGGGAGCGGCAGAGCCCGGACGCGCCGGTGCTGGCCGCCACCGGCTCCACAGTCTCGGCGGTCTCTCTGCCCGCGGCGGCCGGGGCCCGGGCCCTGGTCCACCTGGGCGCGCTGCGGCTGCCGCTCGGCCCGGTGCTGGCCATGCCGGGCCGCTACGCGCTCCTGGTGGCCCCGTACTCGCTCGACGTGCTCGGCGAGATGCTCTCCCAACTCCCCTGGGTGCCGGGCTCGTTGCGCTACCACGGGCCGGGCGGCTTCCTGCCGCTGCCGCCCGGCGGGGCGGCCGGCCGGGTGCGCTGGGTGCTGACGCCGCGGCCGTCGGCGGACGGTGGGGTCTGGCTGCCGCAGGTCGGGCCGCTGCTGGGTGAGTTGGTGGACGCGACGGTCCGGCTGGAAAGTGGCCGCTCGGCGCACTGACGGGGCGCCGCCGGAGGGGTTCCGGGGCCCGCTTCGGCGGGCCGCTCCGGAAAAACAAAAGATCCGGCCGCTGGCGACGGGGGATGCACCAGCGGCCGGACTCTTTAGACAGTAACAAGGATCCGCGCCCGCGCCAATTTCCAAGACGCCCTCCAGGCCCGGAAATTGCGGCTTCACCGCGACAATGTGACGCGTATCACCCTGATCCTGCGCGCTTTAGTTCAAGGTGACCTGACGGTTCACCAGGTTCGCGCGGGCGCGCCGCTCGTCGGCGGTCAGCGGGGTCTCGTCGGCGAGGACGGCGGCGAGCCGCTCGGCGAACTCGGCGGCCGGCTTCTCGCAGTCGGCGGCGGTCATGGCGAGCGGGAGGTCCCACACCGGGACGGTCAGGCCGTGCGCGCGGAAGGAGCCGACCAGGCGGGTGTCCGGGCCGAGCGAGGCCTCGCCGGCGGCGTTCAGCCGGGCCAGCGCGTCCAGCAGCTTCTCCTCGGGCACGGTCATCACCCAGCGCAGGTGGTTCTTGTCCGGGGTGCCGCACCAGTAGGCGGCGTCGAGGCCGGCCAGCTTCTCGGTCGGGATGGCCGAGGCGTTGGCGCGCTCCAGGGAGGCGGCGACCTCGCCGGTGGCGGACTCGGCGTCCTCCAGCCAGAACTCGAAGCCGGTGTGCACGGTGGGCGTGAACGCGGCGGTGGTGTCCAGCAGGTCCTGCAGGCGGCGCCCGCCCGCGACGGTCCGGCGGGCCGGCACCGGGGTGCCCGGCTCGGTGGCCAGGGCCAGCTCCAGGGCGTCCGCGAGGTCGCGGCTGAGGTCGCCGGAGGAGGACTGGCTCTGCAGGCCGAGCAGGATCGAGCCGTCCTGGCGGCGCAGTGCCGGCCAGGCCAGCGGCAGCACGGTGGCCAGGGTCACCGACGGGACGTCACCGGCGGCGGTCTCGGCGACCCCGGCGGCCAGCGTCAGCGGCACCGTCGCGGCCGGCACCAGCTCGCGCAGCGCCACCCAGTCGGCCTCGCCCGCCAGGCCCTCGAACGGGCGGTGCACCAGCTCCTGCACCGCGTGCGAGGCCTCCCGGCCGTGGCAGGCCTTGTACCGGCGGCCCGAGCCGCAGGGGCAGTCCTCGCGGGCCCCGACCACGGGGATCTCGCCCGTGACGGCGGTGGTGGACTGGCGCTGCGGCGCCTTCTTGGCGGCCTTCTTGCCCATGGTGCGGCTCTCCCGGGAACGGTGGTCCTTTGCTCCGGGAAGCCTACTGACGTTCCCCCGGCGCGCGGGAACGCGCCGGGGTGGGCGTCGTACGGGCGTGTGCCCGCGGACGTGTGCCCGCGGACGTGCGGCTACGCGCTGCGCGCGTCGCCGCCGGTGCGCCGGGCGTGCCGGGCCCGCGCGGGCAGCGCCGCCCAGACCGTCACCTCGCCGGGCGCGTCGCGCACGCCCCAGTCGCTGGCCAGCTGGTCGACGATGCTCAGGCCGCGACCGCCCCGCGAGGTCAGCGAAGGGCTGGCGGGCAGCGGCCGGGTGGTCGCGCCGCCGTCGGTGACCTCCAGGGTGAGCGCGCCGTCGGCGTGCATCTGCCAGCGGACCAGCACGCCGCCGCCCGGCTCGCCCGTACCGTCGTCGTGCTCCCGGCCGCCCGCTGCGGGGTGCGTCCCGGAGGGGACGCCGACCAGCAGTTGGTTCACCACCTCGGCCCGGGCCCCGCGGCCGAGGGCCGGCAGCGGGCCGAGCGGACGGGCGTATCGACAGGCGTTGCTCAACAGTTCGGAAAGGATCAATACGGCATCATCAATGACCGGTTCCGGTATCTGCCGGTCACCCAGATCTCGACGCAGTCGGCGCCGTACGACCCCGACACTCGCTGGGCCGTGCGGCACTGCCATGGTCGATGAAGTCGGCACTTCGCGCGCCACCATCAACGCCACCCCCGGACCTCCTTCAGCGTATGCCGAGGGATGGATGCCCCTTGGTAATGCGTCGGAAACGACTGCCGGAGGATCCCGCGAGTCCATTTCGAGCAACGCGACTCAGGGTCGACGAGAGGTCATTCCGTGCTCACCCTCCGTCGCCCGAACGCAAGAATTCCGGCAATACCGTGCGCGGAAGGTTTGACTGCCGACCAGAGTGATCAGGCTGAGGCGGTACGGCCTTCGGCCCGCCGGCCGGTCACCGCCCGAGCTGGGCCAGCACCTCCGCGGGCCGGTTGGTGATGATCGCGGACACCCCGAGCTCCAGGCAGAGTTCGACGTCGGCCGGCTCGTCCACCGTCCACACGTGCACCTGGTGCCCCAGCTCGCGCAGCTGGGGCACCAGCTGCGGCTTGGCCTTGACCAGCTCGATGCCCGGGCCGGCGATCCGCGCCCCGCCCGGCAGCGGCTTGCCCGGGCGCAGCTGGCCGAGCAGTGGCAGCATCCGTTCGATCAGGAAGACCCGCTGGTACTCCGGTGCGGCGGCGGCCACCCGGTTCAGCGCGATCGAGGAGAAGCTCATGATCCGGGCGGACGGGCGGTCGCCCTCCCGGGTCGCGCCGATCTTGAAGCGCTCCAGCATCCGCAGCAGCTCGGCCTCGACGCGGCCGCGGAAGCGCACCGGGTGCTTGGTCTCGATCGCCAGGTCCACCGGGCGGCCGCAGTCCACCACCAGCTCCAGCAGGCGCTCCAGCCGCAGCACGCCGCGCAGCTCCGGGTCGGTGCTGGGGCGGCCGGTCTTCCAGGCGCCGAAGTCGTACGCCTCCAGCTCGGCGAGGGTCATCGCGGAGACGGTGCCCTGGCCGTTCGAGACCCGGCCGATCCGGCGGTCGTGCACGCAGACCAGCTCGCCGTCGGCCGTCACCCGGACGTCGCACTCGACGGCGTCCGCGCCCTCGTCGAGCGCGCGCCGGTAGGCCGCAAAGGTGTGCTCGGGCAGGGCGTGGGAGGAACCGCGATGGGCGATCACCTGGACGGAGGGCGCGGTGCGCGCCGCCGACGGGGACAGGTCTGGGCTGGTCACGGGCCCAACGATAGGCGGCGGAGGTGACGCGGGGGCGAAGACGGTCCCAACCTGCGGGGCCGGTTTCGCCCCCGGTGCCTCAGGCGCGGGCGGCGCGCCGGGTCAGCGGGGTGAGCGCCCAGGTGACCAGGGCCGGTACCAGGAAGGCGAACAGCGAGGCGGAGGTCCACTCCTGCGGGGTGAAGTGCAGGGCCCGCTGGGCCGAGGTCCAGAAGTCCGTCCACCAGCCGGCCACCGCGGTCGGCGCGATGAACTGGTAGACCGCGAAGCCCAGCACCCACGGCAGCAGCATCAGCCAGCGGGACGGCGCCTTCTCGGAGAGGTCCCAGCCGTGCCGGCCGGCCCCGAAGAAGTAGTCCACCGCCAGCACCGCGAGCAGCGGCACGAAGACCGAGCCGATCAGGCCGAGGAAGTTGCTGTAGGTGTCGGTGAACCTGTCGATCCGCAGTGCCAGCACGGTGGTCAGCACGCCGATCCCGCCGCTCAGCACCCGGCGGTCCACCCGCGGCAGCAGGTTCTGCAGCGACATCGCGGTCGAGTACACGTTGGCGAAGGACTGGTCGGTCTCGCGCAGCACCAGCACCAGCAGGAACAGCCAGCCGGCCCAGACGCCGAGGAAGGAGTCGAAGATCCGGCTCGGGTCGCCGTCGGACTGCAGCAGCGCCATCAGGCCGAGCACGTAGCACCAGACCTGGGCGACGGTGTAGCCGGAGAAGCTCCCCCAGAAGGACGAGCCCGCGGTGCGCGAGTGCCGGGTGTAGTCGGCGGCCATCGGGACGAAGGAGATCGACACCGCGATCATCGCGTCGGTGGCGCCCAGGAAGCCGTGCCAGTTGCCCGCGCCCGGGTCCGGTACGCCCTGACGGCCCAACTGGACGGTGAAGTACACCATCGCGACCGCGACCGCCCCGGCCACGAAGCGGCGCAGCACCGCGATCGCGCCCAGCGGCCAGATCGTCAGCGCGGTGGTCAGCGCGCCCGCGGCCAGCACGAACAGCCAGCGGTAGCCGGTGGTGTGGGCGACGGTCTGGGCGCCCGCCGAGATGGTCAGCAGCTCGAACACGCCCCAGCCGATGCACTGGACGATGTTCAGCACGGTCGGCAGGTAGGACAGCCGGGTGCCGAACAGCCCGCGCAGGTTGGCCATCGCGGGGGCGCCGGTCCGGGCGCCGATCAGCGCGGCCACGCCGAGCATCGCGGTGCCGACCGCCGTACCGGCCACGATCGCGGTCACCGCGGCGGCCAGCGACAGCTCGCTGCCCTTCTCGCCGAGCACGGTGGCGGCGGTGGAGAAGCCGATCAGGCTGACGCCCAGGTTCATCCAGAGCGCGAAGTGGTCCCGGAAGCGCAGGGTGCGCGGCGGCTCGGTGTCCAGCACCAGCGGCGCCTCGACACGCCCGTCGGTGCCGGGGGCGGTCGCGTCCGCGGGACGATCAAGGAAATCCTTGGACGTGGGCGCGCTCGAAGAAGAGGATGGCGAAGCAGGCGGCATGGCCGATACTCCCTACGCCGGCATTACCCGGACAGGTTCCGGCGGTCAGCGCCCCCTCGACGGTTCGCCGGTGTCCTACTTGGCGTACGGTCGACATGCGCACTCTCAGCCTGGTCGGTCCAAGCTCCCGCGTGTCAGTTTGGAGCGACAGGCTAACCGGCACAGGTACGAACGCCAAAGGCCACGGGGTGTGCGGTCCGCGTCGCGGAACGCCCGGGCGGAGGGAGGGGGGCTCCCCGACCGTCGCCGTCATCGCCGTCGTCGGTGTCGGCTAAGGATTCTTATGAGTTCTTCAGAGGGGTCCTTACGGCAATCGAATCGACGGTGCGAAAAACTATGGTCCTTGGTTCTGTCAGCTATGGAGGTCGTCCGTGAGCACCGAGCGCGAGGTTGGGCCCACCGGGCCGCAGGGGGAGCAGCCCGCGGGCCCCGAGGAGACGGCTGGGCCCGTTTCCGACGGCACCGCTCAGGGCGGCCACAAGCCGACGATGGCGTTCAGCCGGGTCCCCGAGCCCGAGGCCGCGCCGGAAGCCGCTGACGCGGCGTCGGCCGCCGCCGCGGGCGACGGCGGGCACAAGCCGACGATGGCGTTCAGCCGCGTCCCGGAGCCGGAGACCGCGCCGGAGGCCGGGCTCGAGCCGGTCGAGGCCGCCCCGACTGCGGCCGCCCCGGCCGAGGGCGGTCACAAGCCCACCGTGGCCTTCACCAAGGTCCCCGCGCCGGAGGTCCCGGCGGTGCCCGCCGCCGAGGAGCACGCCGTCGACCCGGTCACCGGCTACATCGACGCCCCGCCGCCGGTCCTGCCGCCCGCGCCGCCCGTCGCGCCCGCGCCCGCAGCCGCGGCCCCGGTGGCCCCGGCCCTGCCGCCGGCCGCCAACCCGTACGCGACCCCCTCCCACGGCGTGCCCGCCGCCGGTGCGCAGGAGCCGTACGGCGCCGCGCCCGCCGCGCACGGCCACCACCCGTTCGGCGCCGGCCAGCCGGTCGGCGGCTGGGGCGCCGCCCATGACGCCACCTCCGGCGGTGCGGGCTACCCCGGCGGCCCCGGAGGCCCCGACTACCCCGGCGGCCCCGGAGGCCCCGACTACCCCGGCGGCCCGCTCGGCTACCCGGCCGACCACCCCGGCGGCCCCGGCGGCCCGCGCAAGAAGCGCGGCGGCCTGGTGGCCCTCCTCGCGGCCGTCGCGCTGGTCGCCGGTGTGGCCGGCGGCGCGATCGGCGTGGTCGCCACCAACCAGGTCAGCAGCAGCAGTTCGGCCGACGACCACCGCAGCACCACCGTCCAGGCCAGCGACACCCAGAAGAACGAGCCCGTCCCCGGCTCGATCGCCGCCATCGCGCAGAAGGCGCTGCCCAGCGTCGTCACCATCAAGGCGCAGAACAGCAGCGAGTCGGGCACCGGCACCGGCTTCGTCTTCGACACCGAGGGCCACATCCTCACCAACAACCACGTGGTCGCGCCAGCCCTCAACGGCGGCAAACTGACCGTCAAGTTCGCCGACGGCACGTCCTACAGCGCCTCGGTGCTGGGCCACGCCGACGGCTACGACGTCGCCGTGGTCAAGATCGACAACCCGCCGAAGGGCAAGCTGGCGCCCCTGGCGCTGGCCGACTCCGACAAGGTCAACGTCGGCGACACCACGATCGCGATCGGTGCGCCGTACGGCTTGGAGTCCACCGTCACCAGCGGCATCGTCAGCGCCAAGGACCGCCCGGTCGCCTCGGGCGACGAGACCGGCGCGCAGGCCTCGTACATGAACGCCCTGCAGACCGACGCCTCGATCAACCCCGGCAACTCCGGCGGCCCGCTGCTCGACTCCAGCGGCGCGGTGATGGGCATCAACTCGGCGATCCAGTCCAACGCCTCCGCCAACGGCCGGGCCGGCAGCATCGGCCTGGGCTTCGCCATCCCGATCAACCAGGCCAAGTGGGTCGCTGACACCCTGATCAAGACCGGCAAGCCGGTCTACGCCAAGCTCGACGTGCTGCGCAACGACGACTACAAGGGCGACGGCGCGCAGATCCAGACCCGCGACATCCAGGGCCAGCCGGCCGTCACCCCCGGCGGCGCGGCCGACAAGGCCGGCCTCAAGCCGGGCGACGTGATCACCAAGCTCGGCGGCGCGCCGATCGAGAACGGCCCCGCCCTGGTCAGCCGGATCTGGACGCACAAGCCGGGCGAGACGGTGGACGTCGAGTACACCCGCAACGGTCAGACGTACACCACCAAGGTCACCCTCGGTCAGCGCGACGGCGACCAGTGACCCTCGGGAGCGCGGAATCGTGTGCGCCGAAGCCCGCCGGACCCGTTAGGCTGACCTCCGCCTGGAGAGCTGCCCGAGCGGCCTAAGGGAACAGTCTTGAAAACTGTCGTGGCGTGACCCGTCACCGTGGGTTCGAATCCCACGCTCTCCGCTGGTAGGAGAACCACCTGCTCAGGGCGGGTGCCGAGCCCACTCGGCACCCGCCCTCGGTGTTTTCCGGAGCGGTCCGGCGGCCGGGGTCGTCCCTGAAGCCGGTGCTTCGCCGGTGGGCCGTGCTTGCCCTCGACCAGGTCGAGGGTCCTAGCGTCCCCCGGCATGACCACCGCCACCACCGCGCGGGCGCCGCTGCCCGGTCCGTACCTGCTCTGGCTGGCCGGCGCCCAGGCCGGGCTGCTGGGTGATGCCGCGCTGTACTTCGCTCTCGGCTGGGCCGCCTCCGCGCACGGCGGTGGGGCGGCCGGGTTGGTCCTGACGGCGATCACCGTCCCGCGCACCGTGCTGGTCCTGCTGGGTGGTGCGGTCGCGGACCGGTTCGGCGCCCGTCGGGTGATGCTCGCCGGGGACGCGGTGATGCTGGTCGCGACGGCCGCGTTGGCGGTCGCGGTGGGCGGCCGGGGTACGCCGCTCTGGCTGCTGGTCGCGGCGGCGGGCGTGATCGGGACGGTCGACGCGTTCTACCTGCCGGCGAGCGGATCGATGCCGCGCCGCCTGGTGCCCGTCGATGGGCTGCCCCGGGCGCTCGCGCTGCGGCAGGCCGGCGGGCAGAGCGCCGCCCTGCTCGGGGCGCCGCTCGGCGGCCTGCTGGTCACCGTCGGGGGGTTCGCCGGCGCCGCGGTCGCGGACGCGGTGAGCTTCGGGGTCGTCCTGCTGGTCCTGCTGAGGGTCCGGCCCCGGGAGGACGCCGGGCCGGCCGCACCGAGCGGGCTGCTGCGCGAGGCGGCGTCCGGGGTCCGGCTCGCCCTGCGCGACCCGCTGCTGCGGGCCGCGCTGCTGCTCACCGGGGCCGCAGCCGCGGGACTGCTGCCGGTGGTGTCGCTGCTCGGGCCGCTGCTCGCCCGGGCGCACGGCTGGACGGCGGGGACGGCCGGACTGGTGGCCGGCGGACAGGCGGCCGGGGTGCTCGCGGTGGCGAGCCTGGTCGCCTGGCGCGGCGCGCTGCCCCGGGCGGGGGTCGGGGCAGCGGCCGGGCTCTGCACGGCCTCGGTCGGCATCGCGCTGCTGGCGCTGTCCCCGGGGCCGGCGGTGGCGGTGGCGGGCGGTACGGTGACCGGCCTCGGCTCCGGGCTGTTCGCCTGCCACCTCGGGCCGCTGGTGCTGGGTGGCGCTCCGGCGTCCCATCTCTCCCGGGTGCAGGCGCTGTTGACGCTGGTGCAGAGCCTCGCGCTGGTGCTGGCCAACGGACTGCTCGGCCTGCTTGCCGACCGTGGGGGTGCGGCCGTGACCATGCTCGTGTGTGCCGTCGCCTCGGGGGCGGTGGGCTCGGTCGCTCTGGTGACCCGGACTTTCCGCCGGGCGTGACCCGGGGACGTGTTCGGTCCCGTCCGGAGGCGCCCGGCGCTCCCCGAGGCCCACTTGCCCGCCCCCTCCCCGCCGGGCAGAGTGCGGAGGTGGGGGCGGTCGGGCGGCGAGCGGAGGCGGCGATGAGTGATCTGACGGACCGACTGGCGCAGGGCCTCCCGGCGGAGGCCGTCGTGGTGGATCCGGACGTGACCGCGGCCTACAGCCATGACATGGCCGGGTTCTGCGCCGCCGGTACGCCCGCGGTGGTGGTGTTCCCGGAGACGGTGGAGCAGGTGCGGCACGTGCTGCGCACCGCCACCGAGCTGCGGGTGCCGGTGGTGCCGCAGGGGGCGCGGACCGGGCTGTCGGGGGCGGCGAACGCGGTGGACGGCTGCATCGTGCTGTCCCTGGTGAAGCTGAACCGGATCCTGGAGATCGACCCGGTGAACCGGATCGCGGTCGTGGAGCCCGGTGTGGTGAACGCCGAACTGTCCAGGGCGGTCGAGGAGCTGGGGCTGTACTACCCTCCGGACCCGTCCAGCTGGGAGTCCTGCACGATCGGCGGCAACATCGGCACCGGCGCGGGCGGGCTCTGCTGCGTGAAGTACGGGGTCACCGGCGAGTACGTGCTCGGGCTGGACGTGGTGCTGGCGGACGGACGGCTGCTGTCCACCGGGCGCCGGACGGCCAAGGGGGTGGCCGGGTACGACCTGACCCGGCTGCTGGTCGGTTCGGAGGGGACGCTCGGGGTGGTGGTCCGGGCGGTGCTGGCGCTGCGGCCCGTGCCGGCCCCGCAGCTGGCGCTGGCGGCGGAGTTCCCGAGCGCGGACGCGGCCGGTGCGGCGGTCTGCGAGGTGATGGCGCGCGGGCTGACGCCGTCACTGATGGAGCTGATGGACGCGGTCTCGGTGCGGGCCGTCAACGAGCTGGGGCGGATGGGGCTGCCGGAGTCGACCCAGGCGCTGCTGCTGGTGGCCTTCGACGGGCCGGACCGGGAGGCCGAGTTGGCGCGGGTCGCCGGGCTGTGCCGGGAGGCCGGGGCGACCGAGGTGGTCCCGGCCGAGGACCAGGCGGAGTCCGACCTGCTGCTGGCGGCCCGGCGGCTGGCGCTGCCCGCGTTGGAGCGGCTGGGCACCACGATGATCGACGACGTGGCGGTGCCGCGTTCCCGGCTGGCCGAGATGCTGAACGGCGTCGCGGCGATCGCCGAGCGGCACGCGCTGACCATCGGGGTGGTCAGCCACGCCGGGGACGGCAACACCCATCCGATCGTGATCTTCGACGGCTCGGACGAGGAGCAGACGGTACGGGCCCAGCGCTCCTTCGACGAGATCATGGCGCTCGGACTGGAGCTGGGTGGCACGATCACCGGGGAGCACGGGGTGGGGCTGCTCAAGCGGGACTGGCTGGCCCGGGAGCTGGGGCCGGTCGCGCTGGACCTGCAGCGGCAGCTGAAGGCCGTCTTCGACCCGTTGGGGATCCTCAACCCAGGCAAGATGGTCTGATTTTCCACACTCTTTGGTCCGCACCAGTCGGGTCCCTTCTGCTCGAATTTTCGGTACGACTATCAGACGGTCTATGAATGGCCGGAAAAGTCGACATGGAAGGGTGGGCGAACTTTTCGGGGGCGTGTTCGCGGGCGGACTGCGCCGGGGTGGTGAGCCCGGTGGTTCGCGAGGCATCGAAGCGCCGTTTTCCGGGGGTCGTTGTCCGGTCGCCGTCCGGGCGAAATGCCAGGTGGACGAGGGTGTGTCGGCGCGCTGTCCGGATTCGCCGCCGTTATGCGCGGCTCGGATGGATATCACGCTAACGGGCGAAAACGGCTCCGTCGGCTGGTGCTTTGTCGATTTGTTGCGGAAGTCTGTCTCCCGGCGTCGCAGCCCGCAGGTGTTCGTCTGGCCGGCGAACTCCCGCATCCCGAGCTCGACATTGCACGATTAACAGCTTCTTGGAGGCTCACATGGCTCGCATCAACACCCGCCGGGTGACCGGGTTCCTACTCGCCGCCCCGCTGGCGGTCGGCCTGCTGCTGGCGGGTGCCGGTGCCGCGGCCGCCGACAACGGCGCGGGTGCCGCGGGCGGCTCCAACGCCGGCGTGGTGTCCAACACCGGGACCGGGAACGTGTTCGGCGGGGTCGACGGCAACTACGTCTCCACCCAGCAGACGGCCACCGGCTCCGGTGCCTCGAACCAGAACAACACCCTCGCGTCGAAGGACAACGCGGGCAACATCCTGGCCGGCCAGGGCAACAAGAACATCAACGTCATCTTCGCCCCGATCTTCCGCTGACCTCCCCGGGCACCACCGACGGCGGGGGCGCCGGAGGTGGACGACCGCGGGTGAGCTGAGCATCCGCGAAGGGGTTCGAAGCGGTTCCCGGGCGGGCTTCCGTCCGGGGGGTGGATCGGACAGAGCGCTTTGACCGGCCAAGCGGAAAGGGTCGCCGCGAAACCGGCCGCGTGGGCGGTGCCGCCATCGGCACCGCCCACGAGCGCGTCCGAAGCCCGGTCCGAAGCCGCCGGGCGGCACGAAGCCGCCGGTCCGCACGAAGCCCCGGTCCGCGCGAAGCCCCCTTCGTACGGAGTCGCCCGCCCGTACGAGGCCCCGGCCCGTCCGAGCGGCCCTGATCCGTTCACCGAGGGCCCGCGCCCGGAGCCGTCGGTCCACGGCGGTACGGTTGCGCTCCGACAGCGCACCACGTGCCCGGGCCCGGAACGGACGGCCCGGCCGGCGCGACGACCGCGGCAACCGGAAGGAAGGGCGCGCGATGGCGGCGGAGGACGAGGACCTGACCGGCCCGGACGGGGCCAGGCCCGCACCGGAGCCGGGGCCGGAGGTGTGCCCGGCGCCGCTGGACGAGCACCGGCCCGAGCCGAGGTCCGTCCCCGAGCTGCTGCTCGGCCGCCCGCCGATGGCCCGCCCGCTGCCCTCGTTCGACCACGAGGCCGCCCCCGCCGAGCCCGGCCCGCTGTTCGTGGACTGGCTCACCACCGCCCTGGACGCCGGGGTGCTGGACCCGCAGGCCTTCACCCTCTCCACGGTCGACGCGGACGGCATGCCGGACGCCCGGGTGCTGGTGCTGCGCGACGTCGACGCGGCCGGCACCGGCTGGAACTTCTCCGCCGCCGCCGACAGCCCGAAGGGCCGTCAGCTCGCCGGCCACCCCGCCGCCGCGCTGTCCGTCTACTGGCCGCAGCTGGGCCGCCAGGTGCGGGTCCGCGGCAGCGTGGAGCGGGCCGCCGACCTGGTCGCCGCCGCCGAGTTCGCCACCCGCTCGCCCGCCGCCCGGGTCGGCGCGCTGGTCGGGCGGCAGAGCGAGCCGCTGGGCGCGCTCACCGAGTACGACGAGGCGGTGGCGGTCGCCCGTCGCCGACTGGAGGCCACCCCGGACGCCGTCGCGCCCGGGCACGCGGTCTACACCCTGTGGGCGCACGAGGTGGAGTTCTGGCAGGGCGACGCCCAGCGCCGGCACGTCCGGCTGCGCTACACCCGCACCGGCCCGGTCCACAGCCCGGAGTGGTCGCGCACCCTGCTCTGGCCGTAGGGCCCTGACCGCGCCCTATCGCCGTCCGGTCAGCGTGGCCCCCACGCTGGCCGCCACCACGCAGCCGATCCCCGCCAGCTGCGCCGCGCCCAGCAGCTGGCCGAGCACCACCAGCCCGACCAGCGCGCTGACCGCCGGCTCCAGGCTGACCAGCACGCTGAACACCCGCTGCGGCATCCGGCGCAGCGCCGTCATCTCCAGCGCGTACGGGATCACCGGCAGCAGCAGCGACACCCCGGCCACCGCGGCCAGCAGCACCAGCGGCGAGGCGCCGGGCGCGGTCAGCCCGTCCCAGGCCTCGCCGAGCCCGAACGGCGCCAGGGTCAGCGCGCCGACCGTCATCGACACCGCGAGGCCCTGGAAACCCTGGAAGGCGGCGCCGACCTTGTCGGTGAACAGGATGTACGCCGAGTAGCAGGCGGCCGCCCCGAAGGCGTACAGCAGGCCGACCGGGTCGAGCGAGCCGCCGCCGTCGCCCCCGCCGAGCAGGGTCAGCAGCGCCACCCCGGCCGCGGCGAGCAGCGCCCAGAGCAGATGGCTGGCGCGCCGGGCGAAGACCAGGGCGACCGCGAGCGGGCCGAGGAACTCGATGGTCGCGGCGGTGCCCATCGGCAGCCGGTCGACCGCCCCGGCGAACAGGAAGGTCATCCCGGCCGAGGCCATGCCGAGCAGCGCGGCCGCGGCGAGGTCGCGCGGGCGCTTGTCGCGCAGCTTCGGCCGGGTGACGGCGAGCAGGATGACCGCGGCGAAGCCGAGCCGCAGGAAGGTCGTGCCGCTGACCCCGAGCGGGCCGAAGAGCGGCTTGGACAGCGCGATGCCGGTCTGCACCAGGAACATCGCGGCCAGACAGAGAAGCGGCGCCGGGATCCTCTCCGGGCGCCGCAGGACCTTGCCGAACCGGCCGGTGGATCGGCCGGGGTCCACCCCGGGGGGTGCCGCGGAGCCGGACTCCTCACCTCGTCGCCAGCTGCCCCGCTCGCCGGCAGGCTCGCCCTTGGGGGCGGGCGGCATGGCAAGGGCCTCGGCGACGGCGGCGGCCGAGGTGGGGGCAGCGGTTTCGCCGGTATGGGAGGTGGGCATGCTAACGAGTTTGCCGTAAGGAGTGCTGAACCAGCAAGCTCGTTACAGGAATCGGGATGGATGCGGACGGGTGCACCCGAAAGGATGGACTCGCACGCCGCCGGCGGCGTGGCGCGCAGGGGGGCTCGGCAGCTACGTCAGTGGCTCCCGGGCGTCGATCACCCGCCCGACCACCGCTGAGCCACCCGGGCCCGGCACCGAGGCCGGTCGCGCCGGGCCGCGGCGACGGTTGTCGGGAGAAACCGGGGCGAATCAGTGATCCGTGCAACGGAGTCAGGATGCTGACAGCGGGCGGGCGGGGCGGCACAATCGGGCACGTCCGCGCATTACCGGCCGGTAGGTGTGTCGCGGGCGCCGCCAGTGCCGCCAGGTCGAGGAGGACCCGTGTTCAGCACGATGCAGGACGTACCGCTCACCGTCACCCGGATCCTGGAGCACGGGTCCACGATCCACGCCCGCTCCACCGTCTCCACCTGGGACGGCACCGGGCCGGTCGTCCGCAGCTACGCCGAGGTGGGCGCCCGCGCCGCGCAGCTCGCGTACGCGCTGCGGGACGAGCTCGGGGTGACCGGGGACGACCGCGTCGCGACCCTGATGTGGAACAACACGGAGCACCTGGAGGCGTACCTCGCAGTCCCCGCGATGGGGGCGGTGCTGCACACGCTCAACCTGCGGCTGGCCCGCCACCAGCTGTCGTTCATCGTCAACCACGCCGCCGACCGCGTGATCATCGTCAACGGCAGCGTGCTGCCGCTGCTCGCCGCCGTGCTGCCGGAGCTCGCGCCCACGCTCAAGCACATCGTGGTGGCCGGCCCCGGCGACCGCTCGCTGCTGGCCGGCTTCGCGGGCGGTGTGCACGACTACGAGGAGCTGATCGCCGACCGGCCCGTCGACTACCCGTGGCAGCGGGACATCGACGAGCGTCAGGCCGCCGTGCTCTGCTACACCTCGGGCACCACCGGGGACCCGAAGGGCGTGCTCTACAGCCACCGCTCGATCTACCTGCACTGCATGCAGGTCAACACCGGCGACAACTTCGCCTTCACCCCGCGCGACACCGCGCTGCCGGTGGTCCCGATGTTCCACGTGAACGCCTGGGGCATCCCGCACGCCGCCTTCATGTCCGGCGCCAACCTGCTCATGCCGGATCGTTTCCTCCAGCCCAAGCCGATGGCCGAGATGATCGCCGCCGTCCGCCCCACCGTCAGCGCCGCCGTCCCCACCATCTGGAGCGGCCTGCTGGACGAGCTGGACGCGGGCGACTACGACACGTCCAGCCTGCGGATGGTCGTCATCGGCGGCAGCGCCTGCCCGCCCTCGCTGATGAAGGGCTTCGACGAGCGCCACGGCATCCGGGTGCTGCACGCCTGGGGCATGACCGAGACCTCCCCGCTCGGCTCCTTCGCCCAGCCGCCGGGCGGCCTCACCCCCGAGGAGGAGTGGCCGTACCGGATCACCCAGGGCCTCTTCCCGGCCTCCGTCGAGGCCCGGCTGATCGGCCCGGGCGGTGAGCGGATGCCGCACGACGGCGTCGCCGCGGGCGAGCTGGAGGTGCGCGGCCCGTGGATCGCCGGGGCGTACTACGGCGGCGCCGGGCAGGACCCGGTCCGCCCGGACGACAAGTTCTCCGAGGACGGCTGGCTGCGCACGGGAGATGTGGGCACCATCACCGCCGACGGCTACCTGACCCTCACCGACCGGGCCAAGGACGTGATCAAGTCCGGCGGTGAGTGGATCTCCTCGGTGCACCTGGAGAACGAGCTGATGGCCCACCCCGAGGTGGCCGAGGCCGCCGTGGTCGCCGTCCCGGACGAGAAGTGGGGCGAGCGCCCGCTGGCCACCGTCGTGCTGCGCCCCGGCGCGACCGTCGGGCTGAAGGAGCTCCGGGCCTTCCTGGCCGAGCGGGTCGCCTCCTGGGAGCTGCCGGAGCGCTGGGCGATCGTCGAGTCGGTGCCGAAGACCTCGGTCGGCAAGTTCGACAAGAAGGTGATCCGGGCCGGCTACGCGGCCGACGAACTGGACGTCACGGTGCTCGGCAAGGAGTAACGAGGCGCGACGGCGAGGGCCGGCCACCCCGATCGGGGTGGCCGGCCCTGCGACGTGCTCAGCCCGCGGCGGCGACGCCCGCCTCGCCCATCGCGCCCATCCGTCCGAGCAGGTCGACGATCCGGGACTGGACGTCCTCGCTGGTCGAGCGCTCGGCGAGGAACAGCACCGTCTCGCCGGTGCGCAGCCGGGGCAGTTCGCGCGGGTCGAGGTCCACCGAGGTGTAGACCACCAGCGGGGTGCGGTGCAGCCGGTCGTTGGCGCGCAGCCAGTCCAGCAGGCCGACCCGCCGGCGGCGGATCTGGAACAGGTCCATCACCACCAGGTTGGGCTGCACGCTGGCGGCCCGGGCGACCGCGTCGTTCTCGTCCGTCGCGTGCTCGACGTGCATGCCGCGCCGCTCCAGGCTGCTGATCATGGCGGCGGCGATGTCCGGGTCGCCCTCGACCAGCAGCACGCGCGGGGCGTGGTGCTCGCCGTCGCGCGGCGCGAGGGCGCGCAGCAGCACGGCCGGGTCGGCGCCGTACGCGGCGTCCCGGGTGGCCTGGCCGAGGCCGGCGGTGACCAGCACCGGGACCCGGTTGTTGAGCGCCGCAGTGCGCAGCGACTGCAGCGCGGTGCGGGTGATCGGGCCGGTCAGCGGGTCGACGAAGAGCGCCGCCGGGAAGCCGGCGACCTGGGCGTCCACCTCCTCGCGGGAGCGGACGATCACCGGCTGGTAGCCGCGGGCCTGAAGAGCCTGGTTGGTGGCCGGATCGGGCTCGGGCCAGACCAGCAGTCGGCGGGCGTTGGCCAGCTCACCGGCCGTGGCCTGCGGCTGCTCGGCCGAGGACGTCCCGTCGGCGGGCGGGAGCTCGGCCATCGGGCGCGGCGCGGTCCGGGCCTCGGCCGGTACGGGCGGCTGCGGCGGGACGGCGGGCACCGGCGGGGTGACGAGCGGGCGCGGCGGGGCGAGCTCGGCCAGGCCGCTGCCGACCGGGCGCGGGGCGCGCTGGTCCTCGGCGGCGGGCAGTGCGGGCCGGGCGGGCTCCAGCGCGGTGCCGGGACCCTGAGCGCCCTGAGTGCCCTGGGCGTCCTGGGCATTCTGGGAGTCCTGGCCGGCAGCGTTCTCCGGCGCGGGACCGGGCGGCACGGAGAGCCGACGGCGGCGGCCGGTCGGCGCGGCGGCCGGCTCGGCCGGGGCGGGCGCGGGACCGGCGGGCAGGGCGTGCTCCAGGCCCGGGTACACCGGGGCGTCGGTGATCCCGGGCAGCGCGAAGCCGCCCGAGGAGTCCTCGGCGGAGGGCAGGGCGCGGCGCCGACGGGGCTTGGCCTCGCCGCCGTCCTCGGCGGGGGCGTCGGCCAGCTGCGCGGGGGCGTCCGAGGGCGCGGGGCCGAGCGCGAGCGGCTCGCGGCCGCCGGGTCGGCTCTGCTGCGGGCGTCCGCCCTCGACCGGCACGGCGTAGGCGGGGCCGGAGCGGCCGTCGTCCGTGCCCCACGGGTCGCTCTGCCGCGCGTCCGGGCCGGCCAGGCCCTGGCGGCCGTACGCGGGGTCGTTGCCGGTGCCGTTCCACTGTTCGGGGACGGCCCGCTCGACCCGGGCGGGGGCGTTCGGCCACTGGTCGGCCGGGACGGCCGGGGCGGTGGTGGCCGCGGGGTCGGCGGTGGGCTGCTCCTCGGGGGCGGGCCTGCCGCGGCGACCGCGCCGCTCGGCCGGGGGCTCCTCGACGGGCGCCTGCTCCGGCTCCGGGGCTTTGCCGCCGGGCTGCTGGGGAGCGGGAGCGGCGGTAGAGGCGGCCTCGGCCGCCTCGCCGCTGCTGGGCAGCTGCGGGATGCCCGGCAGTTCGGGCAGGACGGCGCTGTCGGTCTCCTTGGGCCGGTCCGAGCGGCCCTCGGAGGCGGCGCGCTCGGCGGCGGCCTTCGCAGCGGCCGGGTCCAGCGGCAGCTCGACGACGTAGGTGGTCCCGGCTTTGCCGGGCAGCTCGTGCGGCTGGAGGACGCCACCGTGACGCTCGACCACCGCGCGGGCTATCGGCAGGTGGACGGGGCTGCCGCCGATGCCGGGGCCGCGGATCTCGACCCGGGCGACCTCGCCGCGCTGGGCGGCGGCCAGCACCACGGTCGGCGGTTCGGGGGCCGTGACCGGCGAGGTCGGGCCGCCCAGCCCGGGAACGGAGAGGCCGGGGGAGGGGGAGGCGGGGGCGTCCAGCGACAGGCCGACGCCGCTGACGTCGGCGACCAGGTGCGCCAGCGCCTGAGCGAGCCGCCGCTCGTCGGCGATCACCTCGACCGCGGCGGCGTGCACCGAGAAGCGCACCCGGCCGGGGCCGACCAGCCCGCCGGCCTCCTCGACGGCCCGGCGGACCACCTCGTCCAGTCCGACCGGCACCTGCTTCGCGGCCTTCCGTCCGCCCTTGCCGTCCTTCGAGTCCTTGCCGGCCTTGGCGTCCTTGGCGTCCTTGCCCTCCGTCGGGCTCTCGCCGGCCTCGGAGCGCTGGTGTTCGAGTACGCCGTCGATCAGCTTGCCGAACCGGCGGCACTCGTCGGCGAGCCGGCGCAGGGTCCAGTTGGCCTCCGGCCAGAGCTGCCCGGCCGGGTCGGCGGCGAGGGCGTCCAGCCGCTGGTTCAGCGTGGTCAGCGCGCCGCCGAGCTCGCTCTCCAGGACGGCGGTGAGGTGCTCGTTGCGGGCGATCAGGGCGAGCTCGCGGCTGCGGTCGGTGAAGGTCATCACCGCACCGACCAGCTGGTCACCGTCCCGGACCGGGGCGGTGGTGAGGTCGACGGTGACCGGACGGCCGTCCTTGCGCCACAGCACGGTGCCGCGCACCCGGTGCTTGCGCCCGGAGGTCAGGGTGTCCAGCAGAGCGGACTCCTCCAGCGCCAGCGGGGTGCCGTCGGCCCGGGAGTGCTGGATCAGCGGGTGCAGCTCGCGCCCGCCCAGCTCGCTCGCCCGGTACTCCAGGATGTGCGCGGCGGCCGGGTTGACCAGCACGCAGCGGCCTTCGAGGTCCACGCCGAGCACGCCCTCGGCGGCGGCCCGCAGGATCATCTCGGTCTGCTTGTGCTGGCGGCGCAGCTCGGCCTCGACGCCGAGCCGGCCGGAGAGGTCGCGGACCAGCAGCAGGAGCAGGTCGGAGGAGGACGGCGGGCGCGAGCCCTCGCCGTACGGGTCGTACGGCGCGAGCGGGGAACGCGCGTAGCCGTCGTCGTCGGCGAAGTCGTTGCCGGAGACCTCGACGGGGAAGGTGGTGCCGTCGGTGCGGTGGGCGGTCATCCGGACCGGACGGTCCAGGGTGTCGCCGTCGCGGGTGGCCGGGCGCATCGAGCCGGGGATCCGGCTGGGGTCGAACTCGGGCAGCAGCCCCAGCACGCCCATGCCGACCAGCGAGGTGCCCGGCGCCTGCAGCGCCTGGACGGCCGCGCTGTTGGCGTCCACGACGGTGCCGTTGCTGTTCACCAGCAACAACGCGTCGGGCAGGGCGTCGAGTATGGCGGCGAGGCGAGCAGCGCCTCGGATCGGCCTGCTGCTCACGTCGACAGGTCTCCTCGGCTCAGGGCAGCTCCTCCGGAGTCGGCAGTATCTCATTCTTCTTTGCGGCGGGGACGACCCGCCTAGTAACGTTGGCGGTGGTTGGTGCCGAACCCCAGGGTTGTGGCATCATCACTGACACACGGAACGGGTCCGCTCACGCGGATACGGTCCATGTGGGGAGGCTTCGCCTAGTCCGGTCTATGGCGCCGCACTGCTAATGCGGTTTCGGGGTTATTCCTGATCGAGGGTTCAAATCCCTCAGCCTCCGCAGCCGGGAGCCCCGTCGACGATCTTGTCGGCGGGGCTCTTCGCATGTCCGGGGCGTGCTCGTCGGCCGGCCCGGAGGGGCCGGATCAATCGATTTCGTCCTACGTCGCAGGTCATGTAATGTTGTCCCCGCAACGCCCCGAGGACAACGTTCACCAGGGCGAGCGCTCATAGCTCAACGGATAGAGCACTTGACTACGGATCAAGAGGTTGCAGGTTCGAATCCTGCTGAGCGCACCAAACTCCGCAAGATCGGGTTCGCCCGTTCCTTGCGCTCATAGCTCAACGGATAGAGCACTTGACTACGGATCAAGAGGTTGCAGGTTCGAATCCTGCTGAGCGCACCAGCGAGAAGCCCCCGGCCACCGGCCGGGGGCTTCTTCGTTCCATGGCGCCGGTCACTCCAGCTCGGTCCGGTTGATCCACGGCACGTCCCGGTGGTCCAGGAACCAGTCCGAGCTGGTCAGCGGACGGTTCCGGTTGAAGGTCACCGGCGCCGGGTCGTGCTGGACCAGCCCGGGGTCGGAGCCCAGCGCGAGCAGGAGGTCGGTGAGCTCGGCGACCAGCTCCGGCGGGCCGCTGAGGTGGACCTCCCAGTCGGTGAAGTCGCCGTGGCCGAGCAGCGTCTCCCGCAGCAGCGCGGTGGCCCCCTCCGGGCCGACGCAGTGGTCGGGGGCGGCGGTCAGCACCTGCAGCCGCGGATTACGGGCGAGCAGTCGCCGTACCGTGTCGAGGTCGTACTGCCCGGCCGCCGAGCGGGCCGCCAGCAGGACGGTGGCCGTGCGCTCCGGTTGTTCGGCGGCGAGCTGCTCCACCAGCGCCTTGGTCTGTCCCCAGCCGCTGCCCCCGGCGACCAGCAGCAGCGGCCGGTCCGAGGCCGGCGCGAGCACCGCGTCGCCGAGCGGCGGCCCGAGCCGCAGCAGTTCGCCGGGCATCACGTCCTCCACCAGGACGGGACTCAGCTGCCCGCCGGGCACCCGCCGTACGTGCAGCTCCAGGCTGCCGTCCGGGCGCGGCGCGTTGGCCAGCGAGTACGGCCGCCAGACCCGGGGCATCCGGGGGCTGCTGAGTGTGACGTACTGGCCGGCGGTGAAGGGGTACGGACGCATCGGGGCCAGGGTGAGCACGACCAGGTCGGCCGCGGCCCGGCGGCGGGAGGCGACCTCGGCCTCCCACCAGGCCGGGTGGTGCTCCGGGAGGTCGGCGGCGGCCTCGGTCATCACCTGGGCGATCACGGTGTAGGCCTCGGTCCACGCCTTCTCGGTCTCCGGCGTCCAGGAGTGGCCGGAGCACTGCCGCAGCGCGGCGATCAGGCTGGCCCCGACCGCCGGGTAGTGCTCGGGCGCGGCCTGGAACTTGCGGTGGTCGCGTCCGAGCGCCCGCAGGTACTCGGTGAGCCGCCCGGGCTCGTCCAGCCGCAGCACGATCCGCGTGAGCGCGGCGAACAGCCGGTCCCGCTGCTCGTGCAGCCGGGCGGGGAAGAGCGGGCGCAGCCCGGGGTTGTGGCTGAACAGGTGGGTGTAGAAGAAGGTGGTCAGGTGGTCGGCGCGGCGCTCGACGACGGCGAAGCTGGCGCGGATGACCGCGGGGTCGTAGGGCACCGCGCGGCTCCCGGCTAGGCCGGCCGGGCTTCGGTGAGCGCCGCGCCCATGGTGTCGCTGACCACCGCGTAGACGGCGGTCCAGGCGGCCTCGGTCTCCGCGGTCCAGGCGTCCCCGGCGTAGTGCGCCAGGGTGGCGAGCAGGCTCGCGCCGACGGCCGGGAAGTGCTCGACCGGCGCGCCGTACCGGGCGTGCCGCGCGCCGAGGTCGCGGAGCAGCCCGAGCACGGTGTCGGTGTCCTCCAGGTGGGTGACGAGCGCGCCGAGTGCGGCGAACAACCGGTTCCGCTGTTCGCCCAGGTGCTCGGCGAAGAGGCCGCGGACACCGGGATCGTGCTCGAACAGATGCCGGTAGAAGTATTCGGCGACGGCCGGGCCGTGCGGTTCCACGACCGCGAAACTGCGCTTGACGAGTACGGGGTCCATAGTCACGGGGCCCGACTCTACTGAGCGGACGGGTAATTCGAACAGAGTCCCTTGACGAATGGTCAGGTACCGGACGTCGCGTCCGCCGGACCGGCCGGGACAGCCCATTCCGGTCGTCCGGTCGGGTTCGGCCGTCCGGGTGGGACCCGTAGTCGCCCCATGGATGAAATGCGGCCCTTTCGGCTACATCCCGTCCTGCTACCCGGAGGGCTGCCAAACGGGTGGGACACGGTCAAAAGCACAGGTGTCGCGGTATGACCGGTCCGGTGCCGTGATTCCGTTTTTGTCGGATCTTGTGCCCGGACTGCCCGCCACCCGGCAGCCGACCGTGAAGGAGAGCCGGATGAGCCGACGGTTTCCCCGCACAACTGCCGCCCTGGCCGTTCTCGCGGCCGGGCTGCTGACCGGCCTGAACGCCCCGTTCTCGGCGGCCCAGCAGTCCCCTGACACCTGGTCGGGCGAGCGGCGGGCGGTCCTGCCGTCCGGGCTCTCCGTCCAGTTCGATTTCGCGCCCGCGCCCGGTGCCGCCGTCACCGCTGAGCCTGGTCAATTGGCGGACCGTTCCGGAGGGGGGTATTCCGCCACGGTGTACACGGACGGAATGCGTTCGGGGGATCCGGCGCAGACCTTCGGACCCGTCCCGGACCGTCCGCAGTCGGACGGTTCCTGGCGCACCGTCGGAACCCTGCGACTGGGTTTCTCCCGACCGGTCCGCAATCCCCGGCTGCACCTCAGCGGACTGGCCGTGGTCGCCACCGGGAAATCCGGCACCACCAGTACCGCGGCCCGGCTGACCCTCACCGGCGGCTCGCCCGCCGCCCCCACCCTGGTCGACCGCACCGACTGGCCCGGCTGGACGGTCGACGGCAACGCCCTCGCCCCCCGCGGCGCCGACGGTTCCACCGACGGCGCGGCCGGATCCGCCGCCGAGGGCACCCTGGAACTCGCCGGGACCTTCCGCACCGCGGTGTTCAGGGTCGAGCAGCGCTCCACCGCCCGGGCCGGGAGCACCACCGCCCCGCCCGTCCTGCGCCAGGCCTACACCGTCACCGTGGACGAGGACCTCGGCACCGCGCCCCAGGCCTACGGCAACGCCTCGCACGTGGTCTCCGACCTCTTCCTGGGCGCCGACGCCGTCACCCCGCCCCGGCGCGACCGCGGCCGGGTCGGCAGCGCCACCACGGACGACGAGCCGCTGGTCCAGCTCGACCACGGGGCCGCCCGGCGCGCCAACCCCTTCGCCGGCCCGTACGCCGCCCCGCCGCCTCCCGAGCGGCAGCCCGGCCGCGGCGAGTACCGGGGCGTCGACCCGTCGATCGGCTTCCCCGCCGAGGCCGCGATCGGCCACTACTACCGGGTCACCGTCCCGGTCGCGGTGAGCGACCAGCCCGCGACCCTGGCCGGCTGGATCGACTTCGACCACAGCGGCCGGTTCGACCCCACGGAGCGGGTGCAGACCGAGGTCCGGGCCGGCGCCGACACCGCGACCCTGGAGTGGACCGTGCCGTCCGGCGCCGCCCCCGGCGAGACCTGGGCCCGGCTGCGGATCGGCCGTGACGCCAGCCAACTCGTCCCCTCCGGGGGGTTCGCCGACTCCGGGCAGGTCTCCGACCAGCGGATCAAGCTGACCGTCGGCGCCGCGCGGCCCGAGATCGCCGAGCCGGTCGACGGCGCCGTGCTGGCCGACGCCCGCCCGCAGATCCGCGGCGAGGGCGCGGTGGCCGGCGCCTCGGTGGAGATCCGGGACGGCGACCAACCGCTCTGCAAGGCCCGGGTGGAGCGGGGCGGCGACTGGTCCTGCCGCCCCGGCGGCGCGCTCCCGGCCGGCCCGCACAGCCTCACCCCGGTGGAGGCCACCAGCGGAGGGGTGGTGCTGCGCGGGGAGGCCGTCAAGGTCACCGTGAAGACCACCCCACCGGCCGCGCCGGTGCTCACCCTCCCCGCCTACACCAACGACCCGGGGCTCCAGCTCACCGGCACCGGCGAGGCCGGCAGCACGGTCTCGGTCACCGACCGGTCCACCTCCACCGAACTGTGCAGCAGCGCGGTCCGGTCGGACGGTGCATGGTCCTGCCTGCCGGTCGAGAACCTGGCGGACGGGAGCCACCAGCTCGCCCCGGTCGCCGTCGACGCGGCGGGGAACCGGACGGTGGGGCAGACGGTCACGCTGGTCGTCGACACCGTGCCGCCGGCCAAGCCGGTGCTCATCTCGCCGGCTGCGGGGGAGGTGCTGAAGGTCGGCCGGCCGAAGCTCGGCGGGCGGGCCGAGCCGGGATCCAACGTGCTGGTCACGGCGCGGGCGGGGGCGGCGGGTTCGGGTAACCGCACGGTGCTGTGCGGGGCGGTGGTGGCGCTGGACGGGAGCTGGACCTGCACCGCCAACCGGGATCTGACGGACGGGGAGCAGTGGCTGACCGCCACGGCGACCGACCTGGCGGGGAACGGGACGTCGGCGGACCCGGTGCGGGTGCGGGTCGCCGCTGCGGCGCCGAGTCCGACGGTGTCGGCTTCGGCGGTGGCCAGTCCGAGCGCTTCGGTCCCGACGGTGTCGGCTTCGGCGGTGGCCAGTCCGGGCGCTTCCGCCCCGGCGGTGCCTGGCGCCGCAACTCCCGCTTCGGCGAAGCCCGTTGTGTCGAGCCCGAGTGCGGCGGTGCCGGCGCTCGCGCCGGTCGTGCCGGGGCTGCTGCCGGTCGTCCCACCGGTGGTCGGGGCCCCGGCGGCGTCGGCGGTGCCGGTGTCGTCCGCTCCGTCCAGGCCCACCATCCCCGCCGCCCCGATCCCCACGGCTCCCAGGACCCCTGCGCTCCACGCGACTTCCCCGGCGGCCACCGCGGCCACCGCGGCCGACGAGCCCCGGCCGGCCGCTGACCAGGGCGAGCCCGAGGCGGGCGGGTCCAGTGCCCGGCCGCTGCCCGTGCCGCCGGCCGAGGCCGCGTTGACCGAGGCCGCGCAGGGGCCCGCCGGTCAGTCCCGGGAGGCCGGTCGGCACGGCGCGCTCGCCGGGGCGCTGCTGGTCCTCACCGGACTGGGGCTGATCACCCGTCGGGTGTCCGCCCGTGGACCAGGTGTCCGACGGCGCTGACCTGTGCCGAACCGTCCCGACTACCCACTCGTGCGCCCAGCCCTCCCCCGGCCTCCGGCCGGGGGTGCCCCCCGCTTCGCCCACTCATGCGTCTGCGCATCAGGCCGACTTTGGACGATTCGTCAGTAAATGTCGACACACCTCAGCTAAATGTCGCATTTGATGACGTATGAACTTAGCCTGATTCCGGCACTGCCCGTCAGATCCGGGCCGCCCGTTGCGCGACACACCGACCCAGAGGATCCGTGCATGGACGTCACCCGCGATTCTTCGCAGCGACCCGACAGCCGGCCCGAGGCGCTGCCTCCAGCCTTTCCGGATTGTTCCGCCTTCGACGTCAGCCCGCTGAACATGGTCTCGACCGTCAAGGCGGACGAGGCCGCCACGTCGGTCCTCCCGGCCGACGGCGGACCGGCGACCACTCCGCTGGCCGTCGTCCCCGGCCCGTCCTCCGCCAGCCCGGCCGACCGGCGGGATCCGCCGGAGACGGCCGTCCCGGAGACCGTCGAACTCCCCGAGGTCGTCGCCGGCGCGCCCGCCGCCGCCTCGCGGCGCCCCCCGCGGGCCGACCAGACGCTGCGCGAGCACAACGCCACCACCCTGCCCGGCTGGCTCGCCCTGCTGGTGGCCCTGCTGGGCCTGGCCGGTGTGGCGTACGTGCTGCTGCGCACCGGGGTCATCCCGCACTGGGACGCGCTGCCCGAACTGCGCGGCTCCGCCGCCCAGGAGAGCGGTCGGGCCGAGGTGGACGCCCAGGCGATCGCCGCGGTCAGCGCGGTCGGCCTGCTGGTGGTGTTCGTGCTCGCCGGCCTGCTGGCGAACGCGGGCGGCGAGACCCGGGTGCTGACCCGCTGGGGCCGCTACCGGGGCACGGTGCGCAGGACCGGGCTGGTGTGGGTCAACCCGCTGCTGCGCCGCCGCCGGGTGGACGTGCGGCTGCGGCACTGGCGCAGCGAGCCGGCCAAGGTGGTCGACCGCACCGGCACCCCGATCGTCGTCCGACTGCTGATCGTCTGGCGGGTCAAGGACACCGCGCGGGCGCTGATGGCGATCGAGGACCACGAGCGCTACCTGCGCGAGCAGGTCCAGGCGGTGCTCACCTGCACCGCGTCCACCCTGCCGTGCGACAGCAGCGCGGCGCCCGGGCCCGCGCTGCGCGACGGGCAGTGGTTCGCCGGCGAGATGACCCGTGTGCTGGCCGCCGAGGCCGCCCCGGCCGGCCTGGAGGTCTACTCGGTGCAGCCGCTGACGCTGGACTACGCGCCCGAGGTCGCCGAGTCGATGCGCCGGCGCCGACTGGCCGACCTGGACGCGGGCCTGCGGACCGTGCTGGTCGACGACGCGGTCGAGGCGGCGGCGCTGGCCGTCCGCCGGCTGGAGCGCGCGACCGCGCACGAACTGGACGAGGCCGCCCGCAGCGCGCTGATGAAGCAGTTGCTGGTCGCCTTCGTCGCCCCGGCCGGAGTGGCCGCCTCGGTACCGCCCCCGGCCGCCCGGGCCGGGCGGAAGGAAGGACGACCCGCATGAGGATAGCCACCGGCACGTACGCCGATCCCGACTTCGACCTCGACGCGGATCCCGGTCTGATCGGCTTCGAGGAGCGCCTCGGCAGCATCCCCGCGATGACGGGTTGCGGCTGCCCGAACTGCGCGGGCCGGCCGCGCACCGCCCGCGCCGCGGTCGCGCCCGGCGGCGGCCGAATACACCGCGCCGTGCGAAGCACCTGCCTGGCCACCACCGTGCTGGCGGGCGCCGGCGTGGTCGGCCTGACGGCCGGAGCCGGGTCCGCGCACGCCGCGGCCGGCAAGCAGGGCTGGGACGGTTCGAAGTACTGGTTCAGGAACGGCGCCGGTGAGTGGCGCTGGACCGGCCACTACGACGTCTACGCCAGCCGCACCGGGCGGTCCGGCGGCGGTCCGGCCCCGGCTCCCAGCCGGCCGTCCTCGGACGCCACGGCGTCCTCCGGGAGCACGGAGGCGGCCATCGGCTACGCGCTCGCCCAGCTGGGCAAGCCGTACGTCTGGGGCGGCAACGGCCCGTCCGGCTACGACTGCTCCGGGCTGGTCCAACAGGCCTACCGGCGCAGCGGGATGAGCCTGCCGCGGGTGGCCGACGACCAGTACGCGGCGACCACGCCGATCAGCGCGGGGCAGCTGCGCCGCGGTGACCTGGTGTTCTGGTCGGACAGCGGCCGGGCCTCGGGAATCCACCACGTGGGGATCTACCTGGGCGACGGCACGTTCGTGGAGGCGCCCCGGCCGGGCAGGACCGTCCGGATATCGACGCTCGACTCGGGCTACTACCCGACCCACTTCGGGCGGCCGTAGCCCCGGGGCCCGGTAGGGTTCACCGGGAGGCGGCGTCCAGCAGGGCGGTCTGCTCCGGGGTGAGCTTCAGCCCGGTGGCGGCCAGCAGCGGGGGCAGCTGGTCGACGGTGCGGGCGCTGGCGATCGGGGCGGCGACCGTCGGGCGGGCGGCGAGCCAGGCCAGGGCGACGGAGGCGGGGGTCACGTCGTGCTCGGCGGCGACCGAGTCCAGCGCCTCCAGCACCTTGGGACCGCGCGGCTCGGCCAGGTAGCGGGCGGCGCCCTCGGCGCGGGCGCTGTCCACGTCCGGGCCGCCGGGGCGGTACTTGCCGGTCAGGAAGCCCGAGGCGAGCGCGTAGTACGGGACGGTGGCGAGACCGTGCTCGGCGACCGCGTCGGCCAGCGGGCCCTCGAATGTTCCACGGGAAACCAGGTTGTAGTGCGGCTGCACCGCGACGTACTTGGCCAGGCCCTCGCGCTCGGCGAAGGCCAGCGACTCGGCCAGCCGCTCGGCGGAGATGTTGGAGGCGGCGACCGCCCGGACCTTGCCCTCGCGGACCAGCCCGTCCAGCGCGGTGACGAACTCCTCGACCGGGGTCCCGTCGTCCCGGTGGGTGTAGTACAGGTCGATCCGCTCCACGCCCAGGCGGCGCAGCGAGGCCTCGGCGGCGGAATCGTTGGCCCCACACCCCGATGGTCACCCTTCGTGGTAGCCTCGTCACGCTGATGTGAGGCGATGGTCAAGCTCTGCATCGGCCTACCGCCGGGCTGGCGGGAAGTCAGGTCTGTGGAGCTGATGTAAGACCGATGGGCGGCACACCGTCCCTTTGCTGGTAACCCAGGTCGGCAATTGGCTGCGAAGCGGAAAGTCCTACCCGCGAGGGTTGGATCCTCTGGTCTTGGCCGGAGGATGATGTCAAGTCCGCAGTCAACCCGACTGTGCGCCAGCGCATTCCGTGCGCTTTGCGGACTTCACGCCCCCCGTCGCGCGGCGAGGGCGCGTGTCGTCCGGGGAGGGGTCCGGGGTGTGCCTGAGGTGGGCTGATTCGTTAGAGTCCGTGCCATGGCTGACAACGACTACGACCCCGCCGGTAGCACCCAGATGTTCCGGGCGTTCGTCGACGAGAGTCCGGCGCGCCAGGCACCGGGCTCCGTCTCCACCTACGGCAGCACCAACAACAACAAGAGTCGCACCGGCGTGATCGCGCTGGTCGCCGTCGTCGCCCTGGTCGTTCTGGGCGCCGTCGTCTGGCTCGCGGTCAAGTGACCCTCGCGCGGGTGGCCCTGGTCCGGGTCACCCGCGCGACGGGAAGCACAGGCCCTAGCAGGGCTTGCGCCAGGCGTTGAGGTCGAGCTTCTTCTGCATCGAACTGAAGTTCAGCGCCTTGGTCTTGGCGCAGAACTGGTCCGTGTCGAGCTTGTACTCGACGTGGAACACCGCCTTGCCCGCCTTGATGAAGGGCGAGACGCGGTCGCACTCGTCGAACTGCGAGCACTCCTCGTTGACCGCGAAGTCGAAGTCCGGCAGCAGCGCGGGGATCTGGTCCAGGTCGTTCTTCAGACCGATGGCCAGGCCGCGCTCGTGCGCGAGCTGGGCCAGCATGCGGTTGTACGCGAGCTGGTCGTCGGGGGTCAGCGGGAAGCCGCTGTTCTGGTTGTAGGCCTCGATGGTGTCCGGCTCGATGGCGTCGAAGCCCTTGCTCCTGCACATGTCGAAACGGGCCGCCATCAGCGGCTTCAGCTGGTCGAGCTTGCGGATGTCGAACCACTTCTCGCCCTTCCAGCCGGTGTCCGAGCCCTGCAGGGCCTTGGCGAAGGCGTTGGAGTCGGGGCGGAAGTCCTCCCAGGACCCGGCGTTGATGTAGCAGATCACCTTGCGGCCCTTGGCGTGCAGCGCGGCCACCACCGAGGCGTCGTTCTCGAAGCCGTCGATGTCGTAGACCGGGACGTCCACCGACTGGTCCACGGTGCCGCCCAGCTGCCACTGCCAGGCCAGGCCCGGAGCGGGCTGCCAGCGGGCGCCGGCCGGGGCCGGGGCGGTGGCGCCGGGCGGGGTGCTGCTCCCCGGCGGGGTGGCGGGAGCGGTGCTGGCGCCGGGTGTGCCCGGGGCCGTGGTCCCACCGGTGGTGCCGGGCGTGCTCGGGGTGTCCGTGGCGGACGGGGTGCCGGGGGTGCTCGGCGCGGTGGCCGCGGGAGAGTTGCTCGGGCTGTCGTCGGCCGAGTCCCGGTCGTCCTCCGAACCGGAGCTGCTGCACGAGCTGACCAGCAGGGCGGTGGCGGTGGCGAGGGCCAGGGCGGCCGGCAGGAGCCGGGTACGGCGGTTCACGGTAGTCGAACTCCGGATCGGGTCAGGTCAGTTCAGCGGCGGTCAGACCGTACGGCAGGGTGCGCCACGGGTTCTCGCCGGCGCCGGGTACGGCGCAGCCGACGCCCGCGCGCCGGGCGGCGATCAGTGCGGAAGCGTCCAGGGCGGCGTCGGCCGGGACGTCGTAGACCAGGTGGCAGAAGCGGGAGGCCGCGTGGCGGCCGGTCCACAGCGGCAGCGTCATGGTGCGGTAGGTGTCCCAGTCGCCCTCGAAGGTGACCAGCAGGTCGGCCAGGCCGACCTCGGCGTAGCCGGGGTCCGGGTGCTCGCCGTGGCCGAACACCACGGTGCCGCAGCCGGCCGCCCGGGCGGCCGTGGCCAGTCGCCGGTAGTGCGGCAACGCGCCCGGCTGGGTGGCGACTTGGTCGAGGTACACGCCGGTGATGCCGTGGCGCTGACGGTACGTCAGGATGTCGGCGACCACGGCCGCGTGCGGCCTGCGGCCGTAGTCGGTGTCGGTGTAGCCGACCAACGGCAGGCCGGCCGCGCGGAGTTCCTCGGCGGCCTCGGCGAAGACGTTGTCCGGTACCTCGCCCGGACCGTCCGCGAGGTTGAGCACCACGGCGGCGATCCGGACGGGGTCGGCGGCGGCGACCGCCCGCCAGGCCGCCGGGTCCACCGCGGGGTGGACGTACAGCGGCACCAGCAGGCGGCCGTCGGGGGTGGTCCCGGTCATGCGACCACCGGGGTCGGGGCGTGCTCGGCGGTGCTGAGCCACAGGTCGCGCAGGGTGTCGGCGAGGTCAGTCGCCGGGTGCCAGCCGAGCTCCCGGGCGGCGGCCGACACGTCGGCCTGCTGCCAGGAGACCGTGGCCGAGCGCTCCGAACCGGTGCCGCTCTCGTCGATCCGGCCTGTGAAGCCGGCCGCCGCGACCAGTCCGTCGGCGATCGCCCGGACCTGACGGGCCCGCCCGGAGGCGAGGTTGAGCACCCGGGGGAGCGGACGGTCGGCGGCGACCGCCAGACCGACCGCCTCGGCGATGTCCCGGGCGTCGACGAAGTCGCGGTAGGCGGAGAGGTCTCCGACCGTGACCACGGCGTCGGCGCCCTCGGGCGCCACCCGGCGCAGCTCGGCCGCCAGCCGGCCGGGCAGCGAGCCCGCCGGGGCGCCCGGGCCGACCGGGTTGAACACCCGCAGCACCACCGCGTCCAGCGACGAGCCGGCCACCGCGAGGGAGCCGGCCAGCTTGGTCGCGCCGTACACGCCGACCGGGCGGGCGTCGGCCTCCTCGGACAGCGAGCTGCCCTCGGCGCAGACGCCGTACTCGCCGGCCGAACCGATGTGCACCAGGCGGGCCTTCGAGGCGCCCAGGGAAAGCGCCTCGCAGAGCACCGCCGGGCCGCGGGCGTTCACCTCGGCCAGCTTGACCGCACTGCCGGCCACCGCGCCGGCGAAGTTGACCACCACGTCTGGGGCCAGCGCGGCCAGTTCCTCGCCGAGCGGGCCGGCCTGGGCGGTGCCCAGGTCCAGCCGGAGGTCGTGGGTGGGCCGTCGGCCCGCGGTCAGCACGGTGGCCCCGGGCAGCGACCGCAGGACGGCGGAGGCATGACGGCCGAGGAAGCCGTCGCCGCCGAGTAGCAGAATCCTCACGCGGCTCGTCCGTCACTCTCGGCGCCCGCGGTGGCGGGCTCGTCGGCGGCCTCGTCCGGGGCGGTGCGGGCGGCCGGGACCGGCAGCTCCGCGACGCCCGGCACGACGCCGGTCGACTCGAAGGGCATCAGCACCGGGCGGATGGTCGAGAACTCGGCGTTCGCCCGGTCGTAGTCGTCCGGGCGGCCGATGTCCAGCCAGTAGCCGCCGAAGTCGTAGGCGGCCGGCGGGGTGTCGGCGGCCAGCAGGTCGAGCACCAGCTCGTCGAAGCCCAGCGGCAGGCCGGGGGTGTACTTGGCGAGCGCCGCGCGCGAGACGCCGTACACGCCCATCGAGACGCGGTAGTCGATGCTGGGCTTCTCCTGGAAGCCGGTGATGGTGCCGGAGTCGGCGGTCAGCACACCGAAGTCGATCTTCACCTGGCGGGCGTAGGTGGCGATGGTCAGCGGGGCGCCGGACGCCTCGTGGTGCTTGAGCACTCCGGCGAAGTCCAGGTCGGTGAGGATGTCGCCGTTCATCACCAGGAAGTGCTCGGGCAGGCGGTCCTGCATGGTGAGCAGTGGGCCCATGGTGCCGAGCGGGCTGTCCTCCACGGCGTAGCCGACCCGCAGGCCCCACTGGGAGCCGTTGCCGACGTACGCGCGGATGATGTGGCCGAGGTGGCCGATGGCCAGGGTGACGGTCTTGAAGCCCGCGGCGGCGAGCTGGCGCATCACGATCTCCAGGATCGCGTGCTGGTCGCCGATCGGGACGAGCGGCTTGGGAAGCGCGGTGGTGTACGGGCGGAGGCGGACGCCCTTACCACCGGCCAGGATCACTGCGTGCATGGTGTTTCCCCCACGGAAAGGATGTGTAGGACACGAATCCCGGTTACCAGGACGAGCATGATCGTTCGAGGCAGGTCAGACGTTGTAGATGTCGGTCTTGTAGCGGGCCAGGTTGGCCGGGTCACGGAAGAACTCGATGGTCTGCTCCAGGCCCTGCTCCAGCGTGAACTGCGGCGCCCAGCCGGTGGCCTCGCGAAGCCGGGTGGCGTCCGCGACCAGGCGCATGACCTCGGAGTTGGTCGGACGGATGCGCTGCTCGTCCTCCTTCACCACCAGGTCCACGCCCATCAGCTTGCCGACCAGGGTGACCAGGTCGCCGACCGAGATCTCGCCACCGGTGCCGGCGTTGAAGGTCCGGCCGACCACGGTCTCGGCGGGCGCGGTGCCGACCGTGCGGAAGGCGTTGGCGGTGTCCTTGACGAACATGAAGTCGCGGGTCGGGCGCAGGTCGCCGAGGGTGATCTCGGTCTGGCCGGCCGCGACCTGGGCGATCACGGTGGGGATGACGGCGCGCATCGACTGGCGCGGGCCGAAGGTGTTGAACGGGCGCAGGGTGACGACCGGGGTCTCGAAGCTGGCGTGGTAGCTGTCGGCCAGCCGGTCCCCGCCGGCCTTGGAGGCGGCGTACGGGGACTGGGTGTTGATCGGGTGGTCCTCGGTGATCGGCACGGTCTGCGCGGTGCCGTAGGTCTCGCTGGTGGAGGTGTGCACCAGGCGCGGGATCTCCAGGTGGCGCACCGCCTCCAGCACGTTCAGGGTGCCGGTGACGTTGGTGTCCACGTACGAGTGGGGGGCGCGGTAGGAGTACGGGATCGCGATCAGGGCGGCCAGGTGGTAGACCGCCTCGGTGCCCTTGACCAGGCCGTTCACCGAGCCCGGGTCCCGGACGTCGCCGAGGATGATCTCGACCGAGTCCAGCACCTCCTCGGAGAGGGTCTCCAGCCAGCCGAAGGAGGAGAAGGAGTTGTACTGGACCATCGCGCGGACGTGGTGCCCGTCGGCGACCAGGGTCTCGACGAGGTGGGAGCCGATGAAGCCCTCGGCTCCGGTAACCGCGACGCTGCTCATGCGGGATTCGCTTTCTCGATGTACGGGGACGGCACGACGCTCTGTGGTGGCCGGCCGGTGGTGCCTCGGCTGAGGCGGACTTTTCAGCGGTGTTGGGTGGTGCGGCCGAGCGCGGGCCCGGCGATGGCGGTGAGGACGAGTGCGGCCGCCCCGCAGCCGATCAGCTGCAGGACGATCGGGTCCGCACCGGTCAGCAGCCCGGCGCTCTCGGCGACCGCGGCGGCCAGACAGATGAGGGCGGTGCTCCAGCTGAACCCGAAGGCGTTCAGCAGCAGCGCCAGCCAGAGCGAGCCGCCCAGGAGCAGCATCGCGCCGAGCTGCGGCACGCCGAGCGAGGGGGCGCCCGGCCACAGCACGGTCGCGGCGGCGTCCAGCGCGGCCACGGTGGTGAGGTAGATGAACAGGCAGCCGAGCAGGATCCCGCCGGTGCGGCGGGTGAACTGCCCGGTGGTGTGGCTGGTGCGCAGCGCGGCCACAGCCATCGCCCGGTAGCGGAACAGCAGCCACTCGGCCAGGCCGAGACTGAGCGTCAGCGCGATCATGGCCGGGCCGGTCGGGGTGGTCTTCACCTCGTGCACGGGACGGGCGTGCACGAGCTGTGCCGGGGTGTGCACGGCGTGGGAGGCGGCGTGCACGGCCTGGTGGATGGTCTCGCCGAGGCCGGCGATCAGCGTCAGCGCGCCGCAGGCCAGGCCGAACAGCAGGTGCGGGAGCTCCTGGCTGAGCGCCAGCTTCAGCTCCACGTCGTCCCGTTCGCCGCCGCGGGCGGCGACCAGCAGCTCACGGACGGCCAGTCCGACCGCCAGTGCCACCGAGGCGAGCAGCACCACCGTACGGACCACCTGGGGAACGTCGACGGCCAGCACCACGCCCGCGCCGACCGAGGCCGGTGCCAGCGCCAGCAGCAGGAACTTCTCCCGCCCGAGCACCAGCAGTGCGGTGGCCGCGCCCAGGTAGCAGGACTGCCCGGCGGCGAACCACAGCGCGCCGAGCGGCCCGCCGACCACGTACGCCGCCGCCGAGGCGAGCAGCGCGCCGACCGGTGCGCCGACGGCCAGGCAGACCGCGGCCTCCCGGCGGCGCAGCCTGCCCAGCCAGCGGTACGCGCGGTGCGCCAGAGCCTGGTTGAAGCCCCAGCTGACCAGGGTGGCGACGGACAGCGCGAGCATGCCCGAGGGCAGGCCGAAGCGCATCCGGGTGGTCGCGAACAGGTTGGCGCCGAGCAGGTAGCCGAGCCCGGGCAGGGCGAACACCAGGCCGCGCACCACGCAGCGCCAGGGGTCGGCCCGCCAGGGGTTGGCGAACTCGGAGCTCGGGCCGGGGTAGTGGCGCTCGACCTTCTCGAATAGCTCCTCGGCGACGGTGAACGCGTCGGGGCGGCCGTACAGCAGGGCGGCCTGCTCGTCGGAGAGGCCGTCGGACTCCAGGAAGGCCGCGATCTCGTACGGGTGGACGGCGTCGGCGCAGATGTCCCGCAGGCGCTCGGCGAGCTCGTCCAGCGGGTCGGCGGAGAGCCCGAGCTGCTCCTCGGGCTCGGGCTCGACGGGCGGGGCGGGGCGGCGGAGCTTCAGCGGCAGGGTGCGCAGCTGCATCGTCCGCTCGGCGCCGCCCTCGTCGGGAACGAGCCTGATCGGACCACTCATGCGCCCACCTCGCTCGGCTGGGGCTGGGCGGCGGCCAACTGGTCGTTCCAGTCGGGGCTGGGGACTTCGTCGGTGACGGCCACCACGCCGCCGGGCATCCAGCGGGAGGTGCCGAGGAGCTCGGTGTAGATGCCCCGGAAGCCGTCGATGTTCTGGCGGAGCGTGAACTGCTCGATGACCCGCAGCCGGGCCCCCTCGCCGAGCCGGGCGCGCCGTTCGGGGTCGCGCAGCAGCTCGATCGCGGCGGCCGCCATCGGCTCGGGCTCGCGCGGCGGGACGACCAGGCCGGTGTCGCCGACGGCCTCGCGCACGCCGCCGACGTCGGTCGAGACGGTCGCGCGGCCGCAGGACATCGCCTCGATCAGGGTGAACGGGAAGCCCTCGCTGATGCTGGAGAGCATCACCACGTTGCCCGCCGCGTACGCGTCGGTGATGTCGGCGACGCGGCCCTCGAAGGCCACCGAGTCGGCGATGCCGAGCTCGGCGGCCAGGGCTATGCAGCCGTCCCGGTACGCCTCGCCGCCCTTGGGAGTGCCCCCGAAGAGCCGCAGCCGCGCCTCGGGGATCTCACGGTGGACGATGGCGAAGGCCCGGATCAGCGTCTCCAGGTCCTTGATCGGGTCGACCCGGCCGGCCCAGCTGAGGGTCGGCGTCTCGGGCTCGGGCCCGGCCGGCGGGAAGGCGGCCGGGTCCACCCCGTTGTAGACGGTGCGGATGTGGGCGGACGGTGTGCCGCCGCGCTCCTCCCAGCGCCGGTTGTACCGGTTGCCGGGGGTGACCAGCGCGGCCTGCCGGTAGCTCTCCTCGGCGAGCATCCGGTAGAAGCCGAGCAGCAGCGCCTTGACCGGCCAGCGGTAGGGGCCGGTGCGGTAGCCGAGGTAGCGCTCGCGCAGGTAGATGCCGTGCTCGGTGAGCAGAAACGGTACGCCGTACTGCTGGGCGGCGATCAGCCCGGGCAGGGTGGCCAGGCCGCCGCTGGCCGCGTGGGCGACGCCGTCGGTGGGCGGGTCGACCGAGAGCGGCCGCAGGGCGTGCTCCAGCAGGTCGGTGGCGTTCAGCGCGTCGTGCAGGGTGGGTCGGGAGACGGCGGTGGGCAGGTAGTCGCGGGTCCACACGTGCTGGAGGGTGCGCAGGGCGCGCTCGCTGCGCAGCGCCGGGCTGAGCAGCCCGCGCCGGGCGAGGTCGGCGAAGCCGTACAGCTCGGTGCCGAAGTGGGTGGTGTAGACCGGGTCGAGGATGGAGTGCAGGAAGCGCTCGTACGCGTTGAGGAAGCGCCGCATCTCCTTGCCGCGCGGCGGACGGGCCTCCGCGGCAGGGCCCCACAGCGGCGCGGTGGTGACCGACCGTACGTTGGCCGGCAGTTCCCAGGCCAGTGCCTCCTGGCCGGTGCCGGTGACGGCGATGACGTCGAAGTCGACGTCCGGCATGCCTTGAACGAGCTGGTCGCACCAGACGCTCACGCCGCCGTGCTGGTGCGGATACGTCCCCTCGGTGAGCAGGGTGACGCGCATCTCCTGTCCCCCCTCCTGTTCTTGCGTCGGTTGTCCGGCCTGGGTGGCCGGAGCGGGCGCCGTGGCGGGGCCGGGCCGGTTGCCCGGCCCGACCCCGTCAGCGGGTGGTGCGGGTTACCGGTTGCCGGAGCGCCCGGTGGTGCTGCCGTGCGAGGCCGTCCCCCCAGAGGCCTTGCCGGACTTGTCGCCCTGGCCGTTGTCGCCGTTGGCGACGCCCTTGCCGGGCACCGGGGTTCCGCTGCCGGGGACGAGGGACGTGGCGGGCTTGCGGGTGGTGTCGCTCGGGCCCACCGGGACCGGGGTGGTGACACCCTGCGGCACGACCTTCTTGTCCGCCGGGGCCGGGGCCGGGACGGACTTGGCCGCGATGCTCGGCGCCACGGCGGCCGGGGCGGCCGGCGCGCTGCCGGAGGGGAGCTGCAGGGCGACGCTGCTCTGCAGGGCGCCCGGGGACACCCAGCCGGAGAGCGTACCGGCGTAGGCCGAACCGAAGGCGGTCGATCCGATGGCCAGCTTCTGAGCAGTTCCGGTCGGCACGGTGGCCTGGATCTGAACACCGGCCGGCGCGCTGACGGTGACGCTGTTGCCGACCTTGTACGCGGTCACCTGACCGGAGGCGACGGCCGAGTTCCAGGCCGCGCGGCGCTGGAACTCCAGGCCGATCTCGCGCTCACCGAGGTTCACGATCGGGGTGTTGTCGGCGTACAGCGAGCGGTAGGTGCCGAGGATCTTCTCCAGCACCGGGTACAGGATGCGGCCCTCGGAGAGGTTCGACTGGTGCACGAAGTGCGGCCGCGGGTCGTTGCTCAGCACGTGGCCGAGGTCGATCCGGGCCTCCAGCGGCACGATGTACGACTGGTAGCCGGTGGTGGTGTCCAGCGGCTTGGGCAGGCAGGTGGAGTTGGCGTTGTTCTCGCAGACGCCGCTGCCGCCGTTGGCCTTGCTGGTGTAGATCCAGTTGTACTCGTCGGCCTCCTCCTGCGCCGTGCCGGCGTTGTAGAAGACGTTCATCGGGTACCGCGGCACGGTCAGCGTGGACGGGCCGACGGGCCGCTGGGCGGGCTCGCGGGAGGCGTCGCTGCCGGTGAACTTGATGCCGTTGGCGGCGAGCGCCGGCGCCAGGTTCGGGTTGTCGCTGGTCTCCTGGGGGGCGGTCAGCAGGCCGGAGTGCTCGCCGGTGACGAGCACCTGCGGGTCGACGTTGAGGCCGTTCTTGGTGGCCCAGTCGAAGTTGTTCTTGATCTGGGTGGAGATGGTGTTCTGGTCGACCCAGACGGTGTTGCCCGAGGCGTCCTTGGTGCAGCGCCACGGCACCACGCTGACGTCCTGCACACAGCCCAGGTACGGGTGGGTGTAGGTGTGGTTGACCCAGCGGTAGCTGTTCTGGTCGGCGATCATCTGGTTGGCGGTCGGGTCCACCGTGGTCTGGTGGTCGGCCTTCCAGTCCTCGCTGCCGCCGCCGTTGAACACCATGTCCAGCGTGAAGTTGTTTGCGGTCTGCCACTGCTTCAGGTAGTTGGCGTCGTCCGGGGTCATCCGGATCGGGTTGGCACTGTCCGGGGTGCCGGGCGGGCAGGTGACGTCGCCGGGGGTGCACTTGAGCGTCGTGTCCCAGCGGTCGTCGGCCAGGAACACGTCGTCCACGTGGGTGGCGAAGTAGTTGCGGTCGTAGCCGAGGTGGACGCCCTGGGTGATCCAGTCGACCATGCCGCGGGCCAGCAGCCGGAACTGCTGCTGGTACTGGTTGTAGACGAAGGTGACGACCAGTTCCTTGCGGCCGTCGTGGGTGTACTCGCCGACCAGCGAACCGCGGGTGGTCGAGTTGGGTATCTGCGCGTCGACCAGAGGGACGAAGGAGGCGCCGGACGGCAGATTGGCGAGCGGGGTCGCCAGGTAGCCGTAGCTCTCACTGACGTTCGGGTCGTTGTCCTCGAACGGCACGCCGCCCTTGAGGTACCCGAACGGGCCCGAAGTTCCGGCCGCGGTGGTGGCGGCCTGGAATCCGTCGAGGGTCCCGACGAAACCGGGATTCTGCGCGTAGTTCAGACCGACGGCCGGGCTGGCCCAGGTGTACGCGTCAATCTGCCGCACGTTGAAAGCGGCTTCGTAGGTCGCGATCGCCGTCATCTCGGCGGCGCTGTTGGGGAAGGGGTTTTCGTTGGGCAGCACGATGCCCTGGTACTTCCCCCGCGGCAGCCCGTTCAGCGTGTCGCTCAGGAAAGCCGCGTTGATGACGGGGCGGTTGGGGTCATTGAGGCTGACGACCTTGTACGGCGTCCCCTGGCTCTTCAGCTCGGCGGTGATCGCCGCGACGGACGGACCCCCGTCGTCGATGACCAGGACGGTGAGGTCGATCCTGGGCGGCGTGGTGTCGCCGTGGGCCAGGGTGGTCTGCAGGCCGCTGGCCAGCAGAACTGCCGCTGCGCAAGCGGCAACTCTTCGGGTCGCTCGACCCATGGTTGATCCTCCCCTTGGGGCCGGCGCAGCGCTGCTCCGCGCTCGCCCGCCCGTGTAGCTGTTCGCGGGCAGCAGGCTGCCCGGCGCCCATCCTGGTCGAGGGTCGACTGTGCGAGGGACCAATTGGGCGAGAGTGCAGCGAACCTGTTACCAACGTTCATGGCGAAGCCATGGAGGCGCTGATTGTGACCGCAACCGGACCGCCCACGCAAATAATGAATTGAAAATGAAAAAACGGAAGCCGAGTGCTACAGCTGGTTACCGAGTGTGCGGCTCAGGCGGTTCCGCAGGAGACCTACACTGTCGTCGTTGCGCATGACACCCTTGCACATCTCGCCGGTCTGACGGCAGGTTCATGCAATATCGGGCACCGCTGTGCCATGTGACAGTCTGAATATGCAATGGAGGCGCGCGGGTGACCGATCGGCAGATCGAGTCCGAGCGAATCGGAGACGCACGGAATGCACTCCCGGAGCCGGACGCGGCGGTGCTGGTCGGGCGCAGCCTCGGCCTGCGCGGCGCGGTCAACGCCCGGGATCTGGGCGGCTGTCGGACGGCCGACGGGCGGTCGGTCCGCGGCGGAGTGGCCCTGCGCAGTGATGGCCTGAACCACGTCACCGCCGAGGACCTCGGACCGCTGGGCACGCTCGGCCTGCGCCGGGTGGTGGACCTGCGCAGTGCCGAGGAGATCCGCGAGGCCGGCCCGGACCGTCTTCCGGACAGTGTGATCCTGCACCATCTTCCGCTGCTGGCAACGGACTTCGACATCCACCTGACGCTGCGCAGTGCCCTGTCCGACCGCAGCGCTCGCAAGCAGCGCGCCCTGCTCGGCGGTGGCCGGGCGGTCGCGATGATGACCGGCCTCTACCGCTGGTTCGTCACCGACGCGCAGGCCCGGGAGCGTTTCGCCGACCTGCTGCGGCTGCTGGCCGCGCCGGACGGGGTGCCGCTGCTGTTCCACTGCTCGGCCGGCAAGGACCGCACCGGCTGGGCCGCCGCACTGGTGCTGACCGCCCTGGGCGTGGACCGCGAGACCGTGCTCGCCGACTACCTGCTCACCAACGAGCGTTCCGCCCCGGTGGTGACGAGGGTGCTGGACGACTTCGGCAGCCGCGGCCTGATGCGCGAGCCCGAGCTCCTCCTGCCGGTCTTCCGGGCCGACCGCGCCTACCTGGACGCGGCCTTCACGGAGGTCGAGGCCGGCTGGAGCGGCTTCGACGCGTTCTGGCGGGAGGGGCTCGGGCTGGACGAGGACGTGCTCACCGGGCTGCGGACCAACCTGCTGGACGGCGGCGGCGGTTGAGCCGGCGAGGGGTCAGCCCTCGCTGATCAGCCCCGCGCGGAGCTGGGTGAGCGTCCTGGTGAGCAACCGGGAGACGTGCATCTGGGAGATCCCGATCTCCTCGCCGATCTGCGACTGGGTGAGGTTGCCGAAGAAGCGCAGCATGATGATCCGGCGTTCGCGCGGCGGCAGCTTGGCCAGCAGGGGCTTGAGCGACTCCCGGTACTCCACGCCCTCCAGCGCGAGGTCCTCGTAGCCGAGCCGCTCGGCCAGCGGCCCCTCGCTGTCCTCCTCGCCGGGGCTGGAGTCCAGCGAGCTGGCGGTGTACGCGTTGCCCACCGCGAGGCCCTCGACCACGTCCTCCTCGCTGACGCCCAGGCAGGTGGCCAGCTCGGCGACGGTGGGGGAGCGGTCCAGCCGCTGGGACAGCTCGTCCCCGGCCTTGGTGAGCGCCAGCCGCAGCTCCTGGAGCCGCCGCGGCACCCGGACCGACCAGCTGGTGTCCCGGAAGAAGCGCTTGATCTCGCCGACCACGGTCGGCATCGCGAAGGTGGGGAATTCCACCCCGCGCTCCGGGTCGAAGCGGTCGATCGCCTTGATCAGGCCGATGGTGCCGACCTGGACGATGTCCTCCATCGGCTCGTTGCGGCTGCGGAAGCGCGCGGAGGCGTACCGGACCAGCGGCAGGTTGAGCTCGATCAGGGTGTCGCGGACGTAGGTGTGCTCCGCGCTGCCCGGTTCCAGGGCGGCCAGCCGCAGGAACAGCGAGCGGGAGAGCGTCCGGGTGTCCAGCCCGGAGCCGGGCGGCGTCTCGGGCGGAGCTCCGGGGCCGGGCGGCTCGGCGACGGGCCTTTCGAGGGACGTGGCCCGCTGGTGCGGGATCCGCTCCTCGGCAACCACGGTGCCCTCGGCCTGACCAGCGTGGATCTCCGCAGTGCCCAGCTCTCCGGACATGCACCCACCCCCTTGTGACTGACAGTTGAACGGGGGCCGTCGCACGGAGGTTCCCGGCGAGGGCCCAACCCCCTGCATACCGGAACACGATCCACGGCAAACCCGAACGTCGCAAGATGTCACGTCGGGGTAACGCGCTGCAATCTCACTCTTCCCAGGAGTTGCCGGTGCGAAGCCTGGTCAGGATCCGCGAGAGCAGCCGGGAGACGTGCATCTGGGACATCCCCAGCTCGGTGCTGATCTGCGACTGGGTGAGGTTGGCGAAGAACCGCAGCATCACGATCCGCCGCTCCCGCTCGGGGAGTTGGACCAGCAGGTGGCGGACCATGTCGCGGTGCTCGACCTCGGCGAGCGCGGAGTCCTCGTAGCCGAGCCGGTCCAGCAGGGCGAGCCCGCCCTCGTGCTCCTGCGCGGCCTCCAGGGACGCCGCGTTGTAGGCCCGTCCGGCGTCCAGGCAGGCCCGGACGTCCTCCTCGGGGATCCGCAGGCTGGCGGCGATCTCGGGCACCTTGGGGGTCCGCCCGTTCAGCACCGTCAGTTCCTCCATGGCGCTGCTGACCTGGACCCACAGCTCCTGGAGCCGGCGCGGGACGTGCATGGTGCGGACGTTGTCCCGGAAGTAGCGCTTGATCTCGCCGAGGATGGTCGGCAGCGCGTAGGTGGGGAACTGGACGCCGCGCTCCGGGTCGAAGCGGTCGATCGCGTTGATCAGGCCGATGGTGCCGACCTGGACGACGTCCTCCATCGGCTCGCTGCGGCTGCGGAAGCGGGTGGCCGCGTAGCGGACCAGCGGGATGTTCACCTCGATCAGGGCGGCCCGGACCCGCTCCCGTTCGGGGGCGTCCGGCGGCAGCTCGGCGAGCCGCTCGAACAGCACCCGGGTCAGCGTCCGTACGTCCACGGCCGGCCGGCCGCCGGCGCCGCGCAGCCCGTCCGGGCGGAGCTCGCCGGCCGGGCTGATGATCGCAGCCAGCACCTCGTCCACGGACACGTCACCCCTCCCAAAGTCGACAACGGCGGGCCCTGCGGATCGGGTGTCGCGGCTGGTTCACCACCTAGCCATGTCCGGCAAAACCGGTCATAGCATCACAAGGTGGGCGCAGTTCGGGCAAGCACCCGATGGAGGTGTGTTGGTGGGGCGCCCGGTCCCCACCGGTCCCGTCGCCGAATCGCCGCAAGGGTCGTCCCTGGACGGAGCAGAACGCCCCGCCCGGGGGCCGGGCGGGGCGGCGCGGGCCGTCCGGGGGACGGTCCGGTGGGGATCAGACCTCGATGTCGGCGATCACCCAGGTGGCGAACTCGCGCCACTGGCCCGCCGCGGCCTGGTGGGCCGGGTGGGTCAGGTAGGCCTGCAGGGACTCGCGGTCCTCGACCAGGCTGTTGATCGCGTAGTCGTACGCGATGTCCCGCTCGGTGGTGTTCCAGCCGCACTCCCACTCGCGGAGCTCGGGGATCAGCGAACCGAGCTCGGCGAACGCCTTGGCGCCGGCGAGCACGCGCTCTTCGTCCTTGGTGACGCCTTCGTTGAGCTTGAACAGGACCAGGTGCCGGATCACGATTGCCGCTCCTCGCGGACGGGGGTAGAGGGTCCCGCCCACCGTAGCCGGTGCGCCCGGGCCGGTCGCGGGCCGTCCGGGTGTCGAGCCGACCGCTACTTGATCAGGCCGGTCATGAAGGTGCCGACGGCCTTGGCCGCGTTCGAGATGCCCTCGAAGCCGAGCTGGACGAGTTCGGCGGAGCGGGCGGGTGAGGTGATGATCGAGTAGAGCACGAAGATGAGCAGGAGGATCATGCCGATCTTCTTCGCCTGCGCCATCGTGACCTTCCTCCCTGCGGTGGACCGCCGCCATTCGGGTGCCCGAGCGGCCCTGCAGGGCAGCTTATCCACCGGACGGGCTATCAAGTGTGCGACGCGTTCGTCCGACGGGACGAAGGTCCCCGTGACTGGGGCCTTTCTCCGGGTGCCCGGACGGGACCGGGGCGGCAGGATGGATGACGTACCGGGGATCTGGCAGGAATCCCCCGGTGCGTGGATCCGGAGCTCCCCGCTGTGGGACCGGGCGCCGCGACTTCCCCCGACGCGGCACCGGTTGTGGGACTCCGCCGGGGGAGCGGTCAGTCCCCCCGAGCCGCTCCCCCTCCAGGCTCCGTACGGGCCGGGCAACGGTGGTCGTCGGCCCGGAGTGCGGAGCCGTTTCCGCGTCCGAGGGTGCGTGGAAACGCCGAGGGCCCGTCCGGATCGGACGGGCCCTCGGGCTTTCCAGCGGTAGCGGTGGGATTCGAACCCACGGTGGAGTTGCCCCCACACACGCTTTCGAGGCGTGCTCCTTTGGCCGCTCGGACACGCTACCGAGGGGAACTCTACCGGACGGGTGGGGCGGTCACGAAATCCGTTGTCGGCGGGACCGCGGCCGAGGGCACAGCGGCGGGTGTCGAAGCTCAGCGGTGGGTGTCGAAGAAGGCGCGCAGCTGCTCGCCGCACTCCTCGGCGAGGACGCCCCAGATCACCTCGGGGCGGTGGTTGAGCCGGCGGTCGCGCATCACGTCGAAGAGCGAGCCGGCCGCGCCGGCCTTCTCGTCGAGGGCGCCGTAGACCACCCGGTCGATCCGGGACAGCACGATGGCGCCGGCGCACATCGTGCAGGGCTCCAGCGTGACGACCAGGGTGCAGCCGCTCAGCCGCCACTCCCCGATCTTCTCCGCCGCCTGCCGGATCGCGACCACCTCGGCGTGCGCGGTCGGGTCGCCGACCGCCTCGCGCTCGTTGTGGCCGCGCCCGAGCACCTCGCCGTCCGGGCCCAGGATGAGCGCCCCGACCGGGACGTCACCGGTGGCCGGCGCCAGGGCGGCCTCGGCGATGGCGAGGCGCATCGGCGCCGCCCAGCGGTCGCGGACCGGGTCGGGGCGGACGGGGGCGGGCAGCGGGGGGACGTACGGGACGGTCAGTGGGGTGGATGCGGGCTGCATGGCATCCAGTGTCGGGCATCCGCCCGCTACCGGACCGCCTCCAGGACCTCGCCGCAGCCCAGGGCCTCGGCGATCTCCTCCAGGGCGTCTCCGGGTACCGCGCCCTCGCCGCTGAGGGCGAGCAGCTCGTCGGCGGCGAGGCCGAACTCGGTGAGCAGGTGGGCGTCGCCGAGCGGGCCGACCGGGACGCCGCCGCGGGCGTCCGCGTCCTCGTCGTCCTGGTCCTCCGCCTCCTCGGCCTCGTCCAGCAGGTGGTCCAGGTCACCGAACTCGCTCTCGCCGGCCTGGTCGACCAGCTCGTCGGTGAGGACGGAGCCGTAGGAGCTGCGGGCGGCGGCGGCGCCGTCCGACACGAAGATCCGCGGGTCCTCCTCACCGTCCACCCGGACGATGGCGAACCAGGAGTCCTCCTGTTCGATGAAGATCAGGACGCTGTCGTCGTCCTGCGTGGAGTCGCGGGCCAGGTCGGCCAGATCGGCCAGGGTTTCGACGTCGTCGAGTTCCGTCTCGCTCACATCCCACCCGTCCTCGGTGCGAGCAAGCACTGCAGCGAAGTACGCCACCAGGGACACTCCCAAGATCATCGGTCTCGGCTGTCGGCGCGCTCGGGCAACGCGGAAATCTGGCCGCCCCCGCGCCAGAGGCGGTCCGCTTGTTCGGACCGTCCCATCGGAATCGTGACAGAAAGCCCGCCCTTGCGGGGGGTGTTCTGCAGCGCGTCTTTGCAGGTCGTGTCGGAAGGACCGGGTGGCGGACAGCGGAGCCGGGCCAGGAGTGTCCGAAGGCGGTCGAAATTTGGTCCGAACGTCCGTCGGAGTCGGGTCGGTCGAGTCGGCGGCCATCGCGGGCCCGGGTCGGACCCCGGTCGGACCCGGTTCCGCCCCTCGTCGGCTCGCCGACGGAACCGCGTCAGATCCGCGTCAGGAGCGCTTCAGATCCGGAATGTTCGCATTCGCATCGCTTCGCGCATCCGCCGTTCCCTGGTCCGCCGGGGCTGGACCCGTTCCCTCAGCTCGCGGGCCTCGGCGAGCTCACGCAGAAAGACGGCCCGCCGCTTGCGGCGTTCCGCCTCGGTCTCCGAGGGGTCGTGCGGCGGGCCGGCGCCAAGGGCCGCCCCGCCGACGGGCTCGTCCGCCGAGCCGTCCCCGGCTTTCGGGTTGCTCGTCATAAGACGTGACATTCCCAGAACGGGCGGGTTGATACCACAGGAGACGGTTCCGTCCGGACATCCGCGATGTGTCACGGCGTGTCACGGCCGTGTCACCCCGGCTGGTGGGCGGCTGTGGCACGGCGTGTCGTACAGGCGTCCAGGACCGGGCTAACCTCGATACATGCGTCTCCACGTCGTCGACCACCCCCTGGTCGCCCACAAGCTCTCCACCCTGCGCGACGAGCGCACCGACTCGCCGACCTTCCGTCGCCTGACCGACGAGCTGGTGACCCTCCTCGCCTACGAGGCCACCCGGGACGTCCGCACCGACGAGGTGGAGATCACCACGCCCGTGGCGGTCACGCTCGGCACCCGCCTCAGCTACCCCCGTCCGCTGGTCGTGCCGATCCTGCGGGCCGGCCTCGGCATGCTGGACGGGATGACCCGCCTGCTGCCGACCGCCGAGGTGGGCTTCCTCGGCATGGTGCGCAACGAGGAGACCCTGGAGGCCTCCACGTACGCCACCCGGATGCCGGACGACCTCTCGGGCCGCCAGGTCTACGTGCTCGACCCGATGCTGGCCACCGGCGGCACCCTGGTCGCCGCGATCAAGATGCTGATCGAGCGCGGCGCCACCGACGTCACCGCCGTGGTGCTGCTGGCCGCGCCGGAGGGCGTCGAGGTGATGCGCCGCGAGCTGGCCGACCTGCCGGTCACCGTGGTCACCGCGGCCCTGGACGAGCGGCTGAACGAGAACGGCTACATCGTCCCCGGCCTGGGCGACGCGGGCGACCGGCTGTACGGCACCGCGGGCTGAGTCCCCGCTCACGTACGGCCTGCTACGACCGGCCCGCCGCGTACGGGCCCCCTTCAGGCACGACTCCGAACGACCGAGAGCCCCCGGCACTGCCGGGGGCTCCTGCATGTCCGTCGGGCCTCAGCAGCTGCCGGTGGCGCTCGGGGTGGGGGAGGGCTTGGTGGCCAGGGCGAGGGCGGCGGCCGCCTGGGTCTCGTCCAGCAGGGCGTTGTAGCTGTCGCCGATCACGAAGTCCACGCTGGCGTCGGTGCGGGCGTCGGCGGTGACGGTGGCCCCGGCGATCTGCGAGCCGACCAGGGTGCCGCCCCCGGCGCCGGCCGGGCCGGCGATCACCTGGGCGGTCCCGGGCACCTTCTTGTCCAGTTCGGCCGGCGCGTTGCCGACCTTGCCGATGGTGAAGCCGCGCTTCTTGAGCTCGTCGGCGGTCCGCCCGGCCAGGCCGGCCTTGGTGGTGGCGTTGTAGACGTTCACCGTGACGGCCGAGGCCTGCGGGATGACGTGCGGGTCGCCGCCGGGGGCGCCGGGTGCGGCGGCGGTGGCGCCGGAGGCCGCGGGGGTGCCCGGCGTGGCGCCCGGCGTCGGGGCGGCCAGCGGCTTGCCGGACGACGTCGCGCAGGCCTGCGCGGAGGCGTTCTTGGTCTTGCCGATGAAGATGTCGTAGAGCTGCACGCCGCCGAGCGCGATCAGGGCCAGCGCCAGCAGGCCGGCGAGCGCGGCGATCACCTTGCGGCTCTTCCTCGGGGGCCGGCCCAGCCGTGGGTAGGCGTTGCCGGTGATGCGGTACTGCTTCCCCTTGAGGCCTTGGGGAGTCAACATGCTCACGGTTTGTCTCCCCCTCGTGCCAGGGCGGGGTCGGGATGACGACGGGTGGGCCGGGTAGGGGCGCCCCCCACGTGCGGGCGGATCCCCTGGTCGCGGCCGTAGTCAGCAGAGTAGTGCCGTACGGCTGAGAAGGTACTAAACGATCATCATGTGGAGTACGCCGGTACCCGAAAGGAGGTACCCGGGTACGCGCGGACCGCCCGCCGCCGGATGGCGAGGAGCGGTCCGTGAAGCCTGCGTGGATGCCCCGGGCCGCCGGCCCGGGGTCGGAGTCCTGGGGTCGGTGCCCTGCGGTGGGGCGCCGTCAGTCCATTTCGAGGACGCGGGCGTGGAGCACCTGGCGCTGCTGCAGCGCGGCCCGTACGGCCCGGTGCAGCCCGTCCTCCAGGTAGAGGTCGCCGCGCCACTTCACCACGTGGGCGAAGAGGTCCCCGTAGAAGGTCGAGTCCTCGGCCAGCAGGGTTTCCAGGTCGAGTTGGCCCTTGGTGGTCACCAGCTGGTCGAGCCGCACCGGACGTGGGGCGACGTCAGCCCACTGGCGGGTGCTCGTCCGGCCGTGATCCGGGTACGGCCGTCCGTTGCCGATGCGCTTGAAGATCACACGGAAAGCCTACCGTTTGGGCGGCGGATGGCGCAGCAGCCGCGACGTCGCCACGCGCGCGGGTGTGAACTGCGGATGGACGAATGTGGCTGTTTGATAGGAAATGTCGCGAACATCGGCCCCGGTTCCGATCGGGTTCCGGTCCTGAATGCGAAGCGTTCCGATCCCGTGTCCCGATCCCGTGTCCCGATCCCGCGTTCGAGCGGCGGTGAGCCTCAGCCGGCGAGCGCGGCGCCGATCCGGTCGAGCGAGGACAGCCGCATCAGGCCGTAGTTGTAGAACTCGACCTCGGGGACGCCGAGTCCACGCAGGGTGGCGATCTTGGCGGCGAGGTTCTCCGGGCCGTCGCAGTCCGAGGCCATCGGGCGCAGGATCACCGCCATCCGCTGCGGGCGGACGCCGTGCAGGGCGAAGGCGGCGAGCTTCTCCCGGACGGCCTCCGGGGTCCTGGCGTAGCCGAGGGTCTCGATCTGGTCGGTGGCCCCGGCGAGGGCGGGCAGGTCGATGCCGGACAGCCAGCCCTTGCCGGGGCCACCGCCGTCCATGAAGCTCAGCCGCATGCCGTGCCGGCGGGCCTGCTCGGTGAGGTCGGCGGCGAGCGCGGTGACGGTGGCGGCGGAGGCGTCCACGTAGGCGGCGAAGGCGCCGTCGGCGAGGGCGCTCAGGTCGGTGGGCTCGGCGGCGGCCTCCTGGTCGGCCAGCCGGTGGCGCAGTTCGCTCCGTACCGCCTCGGCGACCTGCTCGGCGGGGACACCGGCACGGGTGGCGGCGGCGCGGCAGTGCGGGCAGAAGCAGACGCCGAGCAGGGCCTCGGCGGTCGGCCCCAGCTCCTCGAAGTAGCGCTCGTGGTGGTAGCCGTGGCGCAGGCCGTGGAAGTGCAGGGACTCGGCGCGGATCGCGTCCACTCCGTAGCGGGCGAGTTCGTCGACCAGGGTCAGCGCGTACTCGTGGACCTCCGGGTTCGCCGGGCAGAGCTCGGTGAGGTGGCGGTCGCCGAAGGCGTTGGCCGGGGCGCAGTCGGGGTGGGCGAAGCCGAGCCGGTCGTTGTGGCAGAAGACCGTCCAGGCGTGCAGTTTCAGGCCGCGCCGGCCGGTCTCGGCGGCGGCCTCGGCGAAGGGGTCGCGGTCGCCGATCGCGGTGGACGGGACGGGCGTCAGGCGCCGGCCCTGCCAGCGGGCCGGGTCGGGACGGAAGTAGGCCGCGCCCGGCTCCAGGTAGCGGATCACCCGCCGGGGGTTGTGCGGGAAGACGTCGCGGGCCTCGTGGTAGACCGAGGCCAGGGTGACGCCGCCGACTCCGGCGCGGTCGGTGAGGTTGCCGAAGAAGGTGTCGGCGCCCTCGTCGAGCAGGTCGGTGGCGAAGGCGAGGACGGACGACTCCACGGTGCGGCTCCGGAGCTGGGGGCAGGGGCGTCGTTCACGCTAGCCGCAGGGGTGGGAATGGTCTATACCTGACTTCCCGGGCGGCCTACAGGCCCAGGTCGTCGAGTTCCTTGAGCAGAGCGGCGTTGGGGCTGTTCGGGTCGGTGCCGGTCGACTTGGCCTTGCCCTGGGTCTTGCCCCCGGCCGGGGCCGAGGCCTGGGCCTTGGCCTGGGGCTCGCGGGCTCGGCGCGGGGCGCGGTTGCGGAAGATCCACGCGCCGGCCAGGCCGCCGATCAGACCGCCCAGGTGGGCCGACCAGCTGATGCCCGGGGCGACGCCGGGCAGGGCGCTGGTCACCATGTAGGCGTAGGAGGCGCCGAGCACCACGCCGATCAGGGTGTCGATCAGGTTGCGGTCGATGATCCCGCGCAGCACCACGTAGCCGAAGTAGCCGAACACCACGCCGCTGGCGCCGGCGCCGATCCGGTTCGGGCTGTCGAAGACCCAGGAGGTCAGCTCGCTGGTCAGGGCGACCAGCAGGGTCAGGCCGAGGAACTTCCTGACCCCTCGGTAGGCCGCCAGGAAGCCGAAGACGAACAGCGGGCCGGAGTTGGCCTCCAGATGCGCCCAGTTCCAGTGCAGGAACGGCGCGGTGACGACGTTCGGCAGTCGGCTCACATCCTGCGGGATGACGCCGAAGCGCTTGCCGAGGTCGTAGTCGTCCATCCAGTTCACCAGCTGGATCAGCCAGATCGCGGCCAGTACCCCGACCATGGTGAACAGCGCCCGGCGGGCGTCGGCGATCATCTGGACGGGGTCGATCGTGGTTGCCGTGCTGCTGCGGTGCTCCGAGGCCATGACCTCGACTGTAGGGGCGACGGGAACGGACGTGCACCCCATTACAGTGATCGGTGGCGGCCGGTTCACGGCCGTCACCGGCCCGTTGAGAGGTGACAAACCCATGAGTGTTCGTCCGCCGCTGCCGTACGAGTTCCTGCCGCAGGTGCCGTCCTTCCCGCTGAGCAGCCAGGACTTCACCGAAGGAGCCACGCTGGGACGGGAGTTCATCTACTCCGGCGGCAACCTCTCGCCGCAGCTGGCCTGGTCGGGCCTGCCGGAGGCCACCAAGAGCATCGCCGTCACCTGCTACGACCCGGACGCGCCGACCGGCTCCGGCTGGTGGCACTGGCTCGCCCTCAACCTGCCCGCCGACACCGTCGAACTGCCGCGCGGCGCCGGTTCGTCGGACGGGAGCCTGCCGGGCGCGGCCTCCTTCCACGGCCGCACCGACTTCCCGGGCAACAAGTACGACGGCGCCGCCCCGCCGCCCGGCGCCCCGCACCGGTACGTGTTCGCGGTGCACGCGCTGGACGTGGAGAAGCTGGACGTCACCGCCGACACCCCGGCGGCCCAGGTCGGCTTCAACCTGACCTTCCACACCCTGGGGCGGGCGCTGCTGACCGGCGAGTACGGGGTCTGAGGACCGGTGTCGACGTCCGATCGTCCGGTCGAGGTCTGGCGGCTGCCCGAGGAGGACTGGCGGGCGGGCCGCCGGGCCGCGACGTGGACGGTCGGGCCGGGCGGGGAGCTGCTGGTCCTGCTGACGGCCGGAGCGGAACCGGAACCGCCGTACGACGCCTGTCTGGTGACCGTCGCGCGGGGTGGTGAGCGGCGGCTCGATCTGCCGCAGGTCCCGCTCCGCCACCCGACGTACCTCGGCCTGCTGCCGGGCGGTCGGCCGCTGGTGGTGGACGGTCGGGCGGAGGAGCTGGCGGACGGCTGGGAGCTCAACGGCCTGGTGTTCGCACCGGACGGCCGGCCGACCCGGCGGTTGCAGCTCGGCGACGACGTCCAGGCACTGGTGACGGACCGTGAAGGCCGGATCTGGCTGGCCTTCGGCGACGAGGGTTGCTACGGGGACAATCCGCTCGCCCGGCGCGGCCTGCTGGGTCTGGACGGCGCCGGGCGGACCGTCTGGGTTCCGGACTTCGAGGACCTGCCCGAGGAGCCGATGGAGGGCCTCGCCGCCGCCACCGAGGGGCGGCGGGTCTGGCTGGCCTGGTACGGGGAGCGCACCTTCCTCACCGCCGCCGACCCGGGGGGTGGGCCGCCCCTCAGCATGCGGCTGCCGGCCCGGCAGCCGGTGGGCTTCGCGATCGCCGACGACCGGGCCGTCTTCCTGCAGCCCGACGGCGAGTTGGTCCGGTGCGTACGGGAGAGCCGCAAGGGCTGGCGGGAGGTCCGCCGGGAGCGGCTGGACCTGCCGGGGGAGTTGGAACGGCAGCACGCCCACGGCCGGGACGGCGTGCTCTGGTTCCGCTGCGGCAACGGCTGGTACCGGGTCCGGGCCTGAGTCACCGGCATCGGCCCCGAGGTCCGTCTAACCCGGCTGGTTCGCCGCGTGGTCGGCCAGGTCCGCGAGCCTGCGCAGGTGCTCGCGCAGCTCCGGCGGCTCGTGCACCTCGAAGGGGCAGTCCAGCATCAGCAGCCCCGCCGCCAGCCACCTCAGGGAGTCCGCCCGGGAGCGCAGGCGGCAGCTGTGGTCGTCGATCGGATCGATCTCGTAGTCCCCGGTCCACGGCATCCAGCCGTCGACCTCGGCGGCGGGCCGGTGGACGGTGGCCACCATGGTGTGCGTCGGAGACTGGCCGCGCAGCCTGCTCGCCACGAACGCGCCGGCGTCCTCGGCGGGGAGCGGGCGCGGGGTGAAGCGGGCGCCGGTGGCGAAGGGCTCGCTCAGCCGGTCGATCCGGAAGAGCCGCCAGTCCTCGCGGTCCAGGTCGTAGCCGATCAGGTACCAGCGGCGGCCGGTCGAGACGAGGCGCTCGGGTTCGACGTTGCGCCGGGTCTCGGCGCCGTCGCGGGCCCGGTAGGAGAAGCGCAGCCGCTCCTTGGCGGTGACGGCGCGGGCGAGCATGGTGAGGTCCTCCGGATCGACGGTCGGGCCGTCCCCGGTGAGCAGCGGCACGGTGGCGCTGTTGAGCGTGCCCACCCGGTGCCGCAGCCGGGCGGGCAGCACCTGGAGCAGCTTGCCGAGGGCCCGTACCGAGGCCTCCTCGATGCCGACCACCGCGTGTCCGGCCGCCGCCCGGAGCCCGACCGCGATGGCCACCGCCTCGTCGTCGTCCAGCAGCAGCGGCGGCATCGCGGTGCCCGCGACCAGCCGGTAGCCGCCGACCGCGCCCATGGTGGCCCGCACCGGGTAGCCGAGGTCGCGCAGCCGGTCGATGTCGCGCCGGATGGTGCGGGGGCTGACGCCGAGCCGCTCGGCGAGTTCGCTGCCGGGCCACTCGCGCGGGGTCTGCAGCAGGGACAGCAGGTTCAGCAGCCGGGCCGGGGTGTCGGTCATGCCGTCCAGGATGCCGGACGAACTGGGACAGGTCCTGACCTACATGACCCCTACCTTGGTGGACGTGCAGCAGAAGAGCGAGGAGTGCGGAATGACCACGGCGGGAGCCGACCGGCGGAGGTGGATCGCGCTGGCGATCGTGATGGTCGCCTCCTTCATGGACCTGGTGGACGTGACCATCGTCAACATCGCCATCCCGAGCATCCAGCAGGACACCGGCGCCTCCTTCAGCGCCATCCAGTGGGTCACCGGCGGCTACGCGCTGGCCTTCGCGATCGGGCTGATCACCGGCGGCCGACTGGGCGACATCCACGGCCGCAAGCGGCTGTTCCTGATCGGGATCGGCGGCTTCACCGTGGCCTCCGCGCTGTGCGGGCTGGCCTCCGGCCCGGAGATGCTGGTCGCGATGCGGCTGCTGCAGGGCGGCACGGCGGCGCTGATGGTGCCGCAGGTGCTGTCGATCATCCACGCGACCTTCCCGGCGGAGGAGCGCGGCAAGGTGTTCGGCATGTTCGGCGCGGTGGTCGGGCTGGGCGCGGTCTCCGGTCCGATGATCGGCGCGCTGCTCACCGAGTGGGACCCGCTGGGCCTGGCCTGGCGGCCGATCTTCCTGATCAACCTGCCGGTCGGCATCGCCGGGCTGCTGCTCGGCCGACGCTACATCGACGAGTCCAGGGCCGAGCACGCGCTGAAGCTGGACCTGGTCGGCGTGGCGCTGGCCAGCCTCGGCCTGCTGATGCTGGTCTACCCGCTGACCCACGGCCGGGAGGCCGGCTGGCCGCTCTGGGGCTATCTGTCGATGGCCGGGAGCCTGCCGGTGTTCGCGCTGTTCGTGGTGTACGAGAAGGCCAAGACCCGGCGGGACGGCTCGCCGCTGGTGGAGCTGTCGCTGTTCCGGGTGAAGAGCTTCGCGGCCGGGATCTGCGTGCAGCTGGCCTTCGGGGTGGCGCTCGGCATCTTCTTCCTGGTCTGGACGCTCTACATGCAGGTCGGGCTGGGCTGGAGCCCGCTCAAGGCCGGCGCGACCGGCATCCCGTTCTCGCTCGCGGTCTCCACGGCGGCCGGGCTCTCGGTGCAGAAGCTGGTGCCGCGGTTCGGGCGGAAGGTGCTCCAGGCGGGCGCGCTGGTGATGGCGGCGGGCGTGCTCACCTACATCTGGGAGGCGGACCGGTACGGGACGTCGATCGCGCCCTGGCAGATGGCGCTGCCGCTGGTGGTGATGGGCCTCGGGATGGGGCTGATCGTCGCCCCGATCACCGACGCGGTGCTGTCCGAGGTGCCGCACCGGCACGCCGGGTCGGCCTCCGGGCTGATCAACACCGTGCAGCAGGTGGGGAACGCGCTCGGGCTCGGGCTGGTGTCGGTGGCCTTCTTCGGGGCGATGGACGACGTGGTCGCGCCGGACGCGGTCGGGACGGCCTTCGGCGGGGCGTTCACCAACGCGCTGTGGTGGGTCGCTGGGGTGCTGCTGGCGGTGTTCCTGCTGATGTTCGCGCTGCCGCGGAAGCGGGCGGCGGGGGGTGTCGCCGCTGCGGGGGACGCGGCGGAGGAGCAGGAGCAGCAGTCGGCGCTGATCTGACGCCCGGATGCGCCGAGGGCCTCGGTCGCGCGTGTGCGGCCGGGGCCCTCGGCGCATCCGGGACTGCACGCCGACTACGGGTGCCCGGCTGCCCGGACCCCCTGGTAGCTGCTGCCGTCCTTGGGGCGGGCCAGGTGGCCGGCCTCGACCAGGTCGCGGCGCAGGGCGGGGGCGTCGTCGTGCACGGTGCGCAGGGCGTCGTTGACCTCGGCCTCGGTGTAGCTGCGGCCCGGCTCGAACAGGGTCTCGGCGAGACGGGCCAGCAGTTGCTCCCGGCGGGCCGCCTTGCGGGGGAGGCCGGTCAGGCGCCCGTCAGGGGTGAAGAACGCGGACACACTGTGGCGTGCGGGGGTGGATGCGGTCATGCCGGAAGCGTCGCCCGGTGGAGCGGGGCGGGGCAATCGGTTTTCGGTGCCGTCGTCCTCCGGTCGGCTCAGCGGGTGCCGGGCACGGCCGCGGCGGTCGTCCGGGAGGTGGTGCGGGGCTTGGCGGCGGCCTTCGCCTCCTTCGCGGCGCGCTTCATCTCCTGCTTGAACTCCCGTACCAGGGTGAGGGAATCGGGGCCGGTGATGTCGGCGACCGAGCGGTGCGAGCCCTCCTCGCCGTACGCGCCGGCCGCCTCGCGCCAGCCCTCCGGCCGCACCCCGTACTGCTTGCCGAGCAGGGCCAGGAAGATCTGCGACTTCTGTTTGCCGAAGCCGGGGAGGGCGTTGAGGCGGCTGAGCAGCTCCTTGCCGGTGCGGGCGTCCTTCCACAGCGCGGCGGCGTTGCCGTCGTACTGCGCGACGAGGAACTGACAGAGCTGCTGCACCCGTTTGGCCATCGCGGCCGGGTAGCGGTGGACGGCCGGTTTCGCGGAGAGGAGGGCGACGAACTCCTCCGGGCTGTAGGTGGCGATCTCGTGGGCGTCGAGGTCATCCCGGCCGAGGCGCTGGGCGATGGTCAGCGGGCCGGTGAACGCCCATTCCATCGGCACCTGTTGGTCCAGCAGCATGCCGACGAGCGCGGCGAGCGCACTCCGTCCGAGCAGTTCGTCGGCCTCGGGCTGCTGGGCGAGCCGGACGGTGACGTTCATGGGGTTTGCCCTCCTCGGAGTTGACGTCGGGTCGGCGCCCAGTCTGGTGGACGCGGCGTGGGCGGACGCCGTCAACACGCCCGTAGCCGGGGAAGTCTTGGTGTCCCGGCCTTGCCAGGCCTGCATTGTTCGTTGGCGGAACGGTTGTTGGGGGCCGTTCGGAGGGGACGCGGAAAAATTTTTGTCCGCGCCGGTCACATCCGCGACGCGCGCCGGGTCAGTGCTGTGTCCGACCGACCAGTCACCGAATGGGGAGCACACCAATGTCCGTCGCCCACACCATCGTCACCATCCTCGGCGCCCTCATGGTCGGCTTCTCGGCGTACTCGGTCTTCGCCGAGGCCGAGTACGTCGTGGGACCCCTCGCCGAGTACGGCGTCCCGCGTGCCTGGTGGACCTGGCTCGGGGCCGCCAAGGCCGCCGGCGCCCTCGGCCTCCTGGTCGGCCTCGCCGTCCCGGCCCTCGGCTACGCCGCCGCCGTCGGCATCATCCTCTACTTCCTCGGCGCCGTCGTCACCGTCGCCCGCGCCCGCGCCTACGCCCACATCCCCTTCCCCCTCATCTACATGGCACCCGCCGCCGCCTCCCTGATCCTGGGGCTCGCGGCCTGACGGGGGCCATCGGCTCAGGGGCGGACCGCCGAGCGGTCCGCCCCTGAGCCGATGTCTCCGTGGGGAGTTGGGTGCGCGCTCGGCCGGGCGGGTGTTGCGGTGGGGTGGGTGTGGGGGTGAACGAGAAGGTGGGTCATTTCATATGACTGTTCCTGTTGTGCCGGTGCGGTGACCTGACGGCGGGTCATTCTTGGTCCAAACGACGCGTCCAGAAAGGCTCGCCCGCCGTGACCCAGCCGTTCGAACTGCCGTCCTTCTACGTGCCGCACCCGGCGCGCCTCAACCCCCATCTGGACGAGGCACGGGCCCACTCCACCGACTGGGCCCGGGAGATGGGAATGCTGGAGGGATCGGGCATCTGGGACCAGGCCGACCTGGAGGCCCACGACTACGGGCTGCTCTGCTCCTACACCCACCCCGACACCTCCGCCGAGGCGCTGTCGCTGGTCACCGACTGGTACGTCTGGGTCTTCTTCTTCGACGACCACTTCCTCGACATGTACAAGCGCACCAACGACCGCGAGGGCGGCAAGGCGCACCTCGACCGGCTGCCGCTGTTCATGCCGGCCGACCCGACCACCCCGACACCCGAGCCGGAGAACCCGGTCGAGGCGGGCCTGGCCGACCTGTGGCGGCGCACCGTGCCGGCGATGGGCGAGGACTGGCGGATCCGCTTCGCCGAGAGCACCCGCAATCTGCTCAACGAGTCGCTGTGGGAGCTCTCCAACATCAACGCCGGCCGGGTGGCCAACCCGGTCGAGTACATCGAGATGCGCCGCAAGGTCGGCGGCGCTCCGTGGTCCGCGCAGCTGGTCGAGTACGCGGCCGACGCCGAGGTACCGAAGGAGGTTTCGGGCTCGCGCGCGCTGCGGGTGCTGATGGACGCCTTCTCCGACGGCGTGCACCTGCGCAACGACATCTTCTCGTACCAGCGCGAGGTCGAGGACGAGGGCGAGCTGAGCAACGGCATCCTGGTGCTGGAGCGCTTCCTGGAGTGTTCCACCCAGGAGGCCGCCGAGGCGGTCAACGACCTGCTCACCTCGCGGCTCCAGCAGTTCGAGAACACCGTGTTCACCGAACTGCCGGTGCTGTTCGCGGAGACCGGGCTCGACGCCGAGGGCCGCGCCCGGGTGATGGCGTACGTCAAGGGCCTGCAGGACTGGCAGGCCGGCGGGCACGAGTGGCACATGCGCTCCAGTCGCTACATGAACGGCGGAGGTGTGAACGGCGGTGGCGCGGCGGCGGGTTCGGCCGACGACGCGACGCCCGGAACGGGCGGCGGGCTGCCCGGGCTGCCGGGTTCCGGCAACTGGTGGGACCGGTACGCGATCGGCGGCATCGGAACCTCGGCGCTGGACGTCCTGCGCAAGGGAGTTGAGAAGGCGGCGGCCCCCGCCGCCCTCCCCGCCCCCGCTGCCGAGCGGCGGGCGCGCTCGCACGGCCACGTGCCGTTCCAGCCCGTCGGCCCGTCCAGACTGCCCGAGTTCAAGCTGCCGTTCAGCCTGTCGCTGAGCCCGCACCTGGACGGCGCCCGGGAGCGGGTGATCGAGTGGGCCGAGCGGGTCGGAATGCTGGCCGGGCACCCCGACGTCCCCGGCTCCGGAATCTGGGACGCCGAGTCGATGCGCGACTACGACCTCCCGCTCTGCGCGGCCGGCATCCACCCGGACGCCACCGCCGACCAGCTCGACGTCTCCTCGGCCTGGTTGGCCTGGGGCACCTGGGCGGACGACTACTACCCGAAGGTCTTCGGGCGCACCCGTGACCTGGCCGGCGCCAAGGCCGCCAACGCCCGGCTGTCGCTGTTCATGCCGCTGGACGGTGGCCCTGTGCCCGAGCCGGTCAACGCGCTGGAGCGCGGCCTCGCCGACATCTGGGAGCGGACCGCCGGTCCGATGACCGTCGAGGCCCGGGGCAGGTTCCGGGAGTCGGTCGAGGTGATGACGGACAGCTGGATCTGGGAGCTCAGCAACCAGATCCAGAACCGGGTCCCGGACCCGGTCGACTACCTGGAGATGCGCCGCACCACCTTCGGCTCCGAGCTCACCACGGGCCTCAGCCGGCTGTCGCACGGCAAGCCCGTGCCGGAGGAGGTGTACCGACACGGCTCGATGCGCGCGCTGGAGAACTCCGCCATGGACTACGCGTGCATGATCAACGACGTCTTCTCGTACCAGAAGGAGATCGAGTACGAGGGCGAGCTGCACAACATCGTGCTGGTGGTGCAGAACTTCTTCAACTGCGACTATCCGTCGGCGGTCAGGATCGTCGACGACCTGATGCACTCCCGGCTGGAGCAGTTCCAGCACGTCGCACAGCAGGAACTCCCGGTGCTGTACGAGGACTTCGGGCTGGACGCGGCCGCCAGGGAGCTGCTCGACGGGTACGTCACGGAGCTGGAGAACTGGATCGCGGGCGTGCTGAAGTGGCACCAGGACTGCCGCCGGTACCGCACCGAGGACCTGGAGCGGCACTTCGGCGCCGAGCGGGACCTCGCGGAGGCGGTCCGGGCGCGGGCGGCGGCGCCCGAGGCGGCCGAGGCGTCGGCGGCCGGGGCCGGTGCGGCGGCCCCGAGGGTTCCGACGGCTCCCGTCCCACCGGTGCCCGTACCCGCTGCCGCGCCGGACCCGGGGCCGAGCGCCGCCGCCGTGACCGGCGCGGTGCCGCTCGGACCGACCGGCCTCGGCACGGCCTCGCTGCGCCCGCCGCTGAGCGGGGCCGTCCCGGCGAACTGAGGCGGCACACCCGAGGCGCACCCGAGGCGCACCCGCGCGTGCAAGCCCGCGCGGGTGCGCCTCGTCGTGGCTGGGCTGGCGAGTCGGGGGCCGCGCGCGCCTTCCGGCGCGCGCCCGCATCGTCACGGACCAGGGCTGAGAGATGGCCTGATCGACCTCGGCCGGACCGTGGGCGAGCAGCCCAGGACCGTGGACGTCTGACGGGGGAGCGGGAGGACCTCGTCGAGACCCTGGGCAACCACCGCGACCTGCCCGACCTGGGCCTCGCAAACCCGCTGCCGCCGGCGCCCTGGTTCGAGCCGGGAGCGAGAGGGTTCAGGCTGCCTCGGGGTTTCAGAGCGCCTCGCGGGCTCAGGACATCTCGACCCCGAGCAGTTCGCGCAACGCCCGGCCGCCGTCCGGGGTGACCCGCACGGCCCGGCCGGAGCCGATCCGCTCCACCCAGGCGCGGTCCAGGGCGGTGCGACAGAGTGCCGCGCCCAGCGCCCCGCCGAGGTGGTTGCGGCGCTCCGTCCAGTCCAGGCAGCCGCGCACCACCGGGCGCCCGCCGGGGCGGCCTGCGCGCGGCGGCAGTTCGATCGCCTGCGCGGCCAGCCAGGCGCGGCCGCGCTCGGTGACGGCGAGGCCTGCGTCGTCGCTGACCAGGCCGCGGTCGAGGAGCGCGTCGGCGACGGCCACGCCGAGGCGGCCGGCCAGGTGGTCGTAGCAGGTCCGGGCGCGGGCCTCGGCGCTCTGCCGGGTGGCCTCGCGGAGGGTGTGGGGTGCCCGGTCCGGCAGCTCGGCGGCCTCGGCGAAGACCGTCTCGGCGAAGACGGTGACGTCCTCGATCAGGGTGGCGACGGCCGGGGTGGCCAGTCGGACGTACCGGTGCCGCCCCTGCCGTTCCTCGGCCAGCAGCCCGCTCGCGATCAACCGGGACAGGTGCTCGCTGGCGGTGGACGGCGCGACCCCTGCGGTCCGGGCCAGTTCACCGGCCGTCCAGGCGCGGCCGTCGAGCAGCGCGGAGCAGAACTCGGCGCGGGTGGGGTCGGCGAGCAGGGCGGCGAGGGCGGCGAGCGAGGAGCCCCGGTGGGCCGGCGGCATGCGTCCATGGTCGGGCATACCGCCATGGTCGCGCAGGCACAGTTCGGCCGGGACCGAAACGAGCCGGGGCCACGATGGCCGCATGAGTGATCCCACGGTGATCCGAATCGAGTTCTCCCGGTACGAGGACGTGACCGCGGCCCTGGCCGACCCGGCGCTGGTCCCGCCGCCCGCGACGCCCGGGCCGTACGGCACGGTGGCCTGGCTGCGGGCCGCCGTCGCCCGGTTCAGCGCGGGCGGGCCGCACGCCCGGCGGCGGGCGCTGGTGCTGGCCGACCTGGAACGGCTGGACCCGGCCGCGCTGCGGGTCGCGGCGGCGGGCGGCTACGGGACGGACGTCCGGCTGCGGGTGGTCCGGGTGCTGGCGGCGGCGCTCGGGCTGGCCGAGCCGGAGGCCGTCGCGCGGGACGTGGAAGCGGTGTCCCGGGCGTACTTCGAACCGGCGCCGGACGACCCGGAGGCGGACGCGGCGGTCGCCCGGTTGCTGCCCGCGATGGGGGACGCCGACGAGGAGACGGCGGCCAACCGGATCGGCCTGCTCGTCCAGGCCTGTGACGCCACGGCCACCCTGGTCGAGCACGCCCGGCGGCACCCCGACGGCCTGGCCGGCGCCCTGCGGGAGGACTCGCCCGTACGGGAGATGCGCCGCTTCGCCGCCCGGGCGACCGAGGTCGGCGGGGTCGCCGTCCCCGCCGGGGCGCACGTCCTGCTGGACGTCGCGGCCGCCCAGTGGCCGGATCGCGAGCCGCTGGCCTTCGGCGCCGAGCCCCGGCTCTGCCCGGGCCGCTCGCACGCGCTGGTCATCGCCGAGGGCATCCTGTACGGCTCCTCGGATCCGGCGGACGACTCGGTGCCGCCCTCCCAGGACGTCGATCAGGCCGAACTCGCCGCCCTGATCCCGCAGATGATGGAACACGTCCTCGGTCTCGCCGCCACCTGGACGACCTGGGACGGGCGCCCGATCGTGAACGCCGACAGGCGAACCTACACCCCGCACAAGGTGGTTCGTCGGGTCGCCGACCATCTCCTGGACCACCTGGCCGAGTTGGAGGCACGACTGGTCGGCGAGCCGGCCGAGCCCGACCACTGGCACGCCTCCGACGTCACCACCCCGGCCGACCTCGCGCCGTTCACCGTCGCCGACCTGGACGAGGCCCGCAGCCGGCTCACCCGGCTCGGTCGGATCTGGTCCCAGCGGGTCGCCGCGCTGCCGGAGAAGCACCTGGACGACTCGCCGGGGGCGGGCTGGAGCTTCCGTCAGATCGTCTGCCACCTCGCCGGGGCGTCCGGCTACTACGCGGACTCCGTCGGCGAGTTGAACCCGGAGGTGACCCGATGACCCCGTTCGCCGCGCTGCACCACCGCCCCGGCCGCCCGCTGCTGCTCCCGAACGCCTGGGACCACGCCTCGGCCGTCGCCCTCGCCGCCGAGGGCTACCCGGCGATCGGCACCACCAGCCTGGGCGTGGCGGCCGCCGCCGGCCTGCCAGACGGTGCCGCCGCCACCCGCGCGGAGACCGTACGGCTGGCCCGTCGGCTCGGCCGCGACGACTTCCTGCTCAGCGTCGACGTGGAGTCCGGCTTCAGTGACGACCCGGAGGAAGTCGCGGTGCTGGCCGTGGAGTTGGCGCAGGCCGGGGTGGCCGGCATCAACCTGGAGGACGGCCGGGCGGACGGCACGCTGGCACCGGCCGCCGTCCACGCGGCGAAGGTCGCGGCGGTGAAGGCGGCCGCGCCGGAGCTGTTCGTGAACGCCCGCACCGACACCTACTGGTGCGGGCAGCACGACCCCGAGCCGGAGGCCGTCCGGCGGCTGGAGGTCTACCAGCGGGCGGGCGCGGACGGCGTGTTCGTCCCCGGGGTGACCGAACCGGCGGTGATCGCCCGACTGGTCGGCCGGGTCGCCGTCCCGCTCAACATCCTGCTGACGCCGACCGGCCCGGGCCTCGCCGAACTGGCCGAGCTCGGAGTGGCCCGGGTCAGCCTGGGCTCGCTGCTCTATCGGGCGGCGCTGGCGGCGGCGGTGGCCACGGCGGCGGCTGTCGCCTCGGGCGGTCCGGTCGGACCGGTGCCGGGGTACGCCGAGGTGCAGGCACTCAGCGGGAGTTGAGCGCTGCTCGGCGGTGGTCGGCGGAGATCGGCACTGGTCGGCGGTCGACGGCCCAGGCGTTCGCGGTGCGCCGCCCGGGCCGTGGTGGCGGGGCTCAGCCCTTGCCCTGTGCGGCCCGGGCCGCCTCGATGCCGTCCAGGATCACCCCGACGCCGCGGATGAAGCTGTTGTCCCGGCTGCCCTCGTTGACCTCCTGTTGCACCTGGGTGGTGTACAGCCGGTGCAGTCGCGGATGGCTCTTGGTGGCCTCCAGGACGGCGGGCAGCAGCTGCTCCATCCACACCCGCTCGTCCTGGCCGCTCCTGGTCAGCGCGCTCAGCCAGGCGGCCTCCACGCAGGCGGTCCCGATGGTGTATCCCATGACCGCGCTCATCGCGTCGTTGCCCTCGACGAGTTCGAAGCCGGCCGCTTCCATCAGGGCCAGGAGGGCCTCGGAGACCCGCAGCCAGTTGGGGCCGAGGTAGACCATCCCGACGTCGCCGATCACCGAGACCATCCACGGGTGGCGCAGGATGGCCGCGCGCACGCTGTCGGCGCAGTCGACGACGGTCGCGCGCCAGACCTTGGGGTCCTCGGCGCCCTCGGCCGGCGGCAGCGGGAGCTCGCCGAAGACCTGGTCGACGACCAGGGCGAGCAGCTCGTCCTTGTTGGCGACGTGGGTGTAGAGGGAGGTGGCGCCGGCGGCGAGGCGGGCGCCGAGCTTGCGCATGCTCAGCGCCTCGATGCCGTCGGAGTCCAGCAGTGCGAGCGCCTCGGTGACGATCAGCTCGCGGCTGAGGGCGGGCTGGTCCCGCCGCCGCGGCGGGCGGTTCCACGGCGACTGGAAGCCGGTCGGGTCCGGTCGACCGTCCGACGATGTGTCCTCTGACCTGGCCGCCATCGGCCCTCCTCGCTCTCGGTCCGGGTTCTTCCGATTCAGCATAAGCCGCGCCGCACGCTGTACGGCGTTGCGAACACTGTGCGGCAGTCGTACGGTGTTCGGAGTGGCGCACACCGTACGGCCGGGGTGGGCGGACGGTGCGCCCTCGACGACACTTTCGCGCGGCCGAAACCGAAGGGGGATCACGGTGGAACGTCACCCGCGTCGCTGGCTCATCCTGGTCGTGCTCTGTCTCAGCAGCCTGGTGCTGGTGATCGACAACATGGTGCTCACGGTGTCCGTCCCGCCGATCGCGGAGGACCTCAAGGCCGGGGCGCAGGACATCCAGTGGATCATCGACTCCTACATCCTGGTCTTCGCCGGGCTGCTGCTGACCTCGGGCAGCCTCTCCGACCGCTTCGGACGGCGAAAAGTGATGATCACCGGCCTGGCACTGTTCGGCGCCGCCTCCCTGGTCGCGGCGGTCGCCACCAGCCCCGGCCAGCTGATCACCGGGCGCGTCCTGATGGGTGTCGGCGGCGCACTGATCATGCCCAGCACGCTGTCCATCCTGATCACCGTCTTCGACAACGAGGAGCGGCCCAAGGCGATCGCCGCCTGGAGCGCGGTGGCCATGGTCGGCCTGATCGGCGGCCCGGTGCTGGGCGGCGCGCTGATCGCGCACTTCTGGTGGGGCGCGGTCTTCCTGGTCAACGTGCCGGTGGCGGCGATGGCGATCGTCGCGGCGGTCGTGCTGATGCCCGAGTCCAAGGGGCCGTGGCGCCGACCCGACCTGCCCGGGATGCTGCTCTCGATGGTCGGCATGACGGCCCTGGTCTGGTCGATCATCGTGCTGCCCCGGAACGGCTTCACCGACGCCGGCACCCTCGGCGCGCTGGCCGTCGCGGTGGCCGCGCTGATCGGCTTCGGCGTCCGGCAGGTTCGCACCGACTCGCCGATGGTCCCGCTCAAGCTGTTCCGCAACCGGGTCTTCACCGGCGCCAGTTTCTCGCTGGTCCTGCTGACCTTCGCCACCGGCGGCCTGATGCTGGTGCTCACCCAGTACCTGCAGTTCGTGCTGGAGTTCTCGCCCACCGACGCCGGCCTGTCCTTCATGCCGCTGGCCATCGCCTCGCTCGCCTTCAACGCGATCGGCGCCGTGCTCGGCAAGAAGCTCCAGCCGCGCGTACTGACCTCGGTCGGCATGGTGATCATCGCGGGCGGCTTCGCCCTGCTGGCCACGCTCTCGGTCGGCGACGGCTTCACCAAGGTCGCCCTGGCCATGCTGGTGCTGGGCGTCGGCGCCGGCCTCGGCATGCCGGCCGCCGCCAACGCGCTGATGGGCGCGATCCCCGGCGAGCACGCCGGAGTCGGCTCCGCGCTCAACGACACCATCCAGCAGTCCGGCGCCGCGCTCGGCGTGGCCGTCCTCGGCACCGTGCTCTCCAGCACCTACACCGGCTCGATGCCGGCCGGTGCCCCCGCCCCTGCTCGGCACGCTGTCACCGACGCGCTCGCCCTCTCGGCCTCCACCGGCGACGGGGCCCTGGCGAACGCCGCCCGCGAGGCCTTCAACACCGCGACCTCGACCACCTTCACGGCCGGCGGCGTCGCCGTCCTGACGGCGGCGGTGCTCACCCTGGTCCTGATGCGCGACCGCGGCACGGGCGGCCAGGAGGCCGTGGCGGAGTCCACCGAGCCCGCCGTCGAGCCGGTGGGCTGAGCCCCGCCGGCCGTACCCCACCGGCCCCGGCTGCCCCGCGCGGCCGGGGCCGTCGGCTCACCCGGCCCGTCGGCCCCGTCGGCCCGTCCGGGGCGTAGCCTTCGAAGCGTGTTCACCGACTACGCGGAGCGCGCGTCCCGGCTGCCCGGAGCGGTGTTGTGGACGAAGGGCGCCGACCGTACGGGCGACGGCGCGGGCGGGCTGGTGCTGCCGGACGGTTGCATGGACCTGCTGTGGACGGAGGGTCGGCTGCTGGTCGCCGGCCCCGACACCCGGGCGTTCCGGCCCGGACCCGGGCCGCGGGGCCCGTGGGCGGGCGTCCGGTTCCGGCCCGGGGCCGCTCCGGCGCTGCTCGGGGTGCCGGCCTGTGCGCTGCGCGACCAACGGGTCGACCTGGCCGATCTGCGCCCCGGCGGCGAGGTGCGGCGGCTGACCGGGCGGATCGACGCGGCGCCCGACCCGGCCGCTGCGCTGGAGCGACTCGCGCTGCGCCTGGCCGCCGAGGCGCAGCCGGAGGACCCGTTGGTACGGGCGGTGGCCGGAGCGCTCGCGGCCGGGCGCACCGTCGCGGCGACGGCCGAGGCGGTCGGGCTCGGCGCCCGCCAGCTGCACCGCCGCTCGCTGGCCGCCTTCGGCTACGGCCCCAAGACCCTCGCCCGGATCCTGCGCCTGCAGCGCGCCCTCGGGCTGGCCCGCTCCGGCGTCCCGCTCGCCGAGACGGCGGCCCGGACCGGCTACGCGGACCAGGCGCATCTGGCCCGCGAGGTGCGGGAGTTGGCGGGACAGCCGGTGACGGCACTGCTGTAGTACCGGCGCGGTGGAGCTACTGCGCCAGCGGCGCGAGCAGGTCGACCCCGTTGCCGTCCGGGTCGCGCACCGTCGCGTACCGCTGGCCCCAGAAGGCGTTCCAGGGCTTGAGCTCGCCGTGGTACCCGGCGCAGGTCAGCTCCTCGTACACCGCGTCCACGTGCGCCGGGCTCTGGCAGCGGAACGCCAGCGCGGCCCGGCCGTTGCCGGTCGGCGGCCGCCAGCCGGGGTGGAAGGAACGGATGGTGGACTCGGCGTCGAGCACCAGGAGCAACCCGCCGGGCAGCTCGGCCTCGACGTGCGGTGCCTGCTCGGAGCCCTCCGGGAAGGCGATGCCGAGCCGCCGGTAGAAGGCGACCGAGGCGGCCATGTCGGAGACGGCGAGGCCGAAGAAGGCGAGCTGCGGTGCGGGTGTGCTGTTCATGGTCGCCACGCTAGGCGGGGTACGGGCGGGGGGTCTTGAAGGAATCGGACATCCGGGTCGGCCGGCCCGGGCCCGTGGCCGCTACCCTCCTGGTCGTGTCCACTGCGCCCGACCTCGACGAACCGGTCCACCTCGTCCCGTACGACCCGGCCTGGGAGATCCGGGGCCGGGCCCTGGTGGAACAGCTCACCGCAGGGCTCGGGGAGCCGGGCCCGTACGTCGAGGTCGAGCACATCGGCTCGACCTCCGTCCCCGGCCTGGACGCCAAGCCGGTGCTCGACGTCCAGATCGGCTGTGCGGCCGGGGACGTCGACGCGGTGGTCGGGTACGTCCGCGGGCTCGGCTTCGAGCACCTGGGCGAGGCGGGCGTCCCCGGCCGCGAGTACCTGAGGCGGCGCTCGGAGCAGCCGGCCAACGTCCATGTGGTCGTACTGCGCGGGCGGTTGTGGACCGACAACCTGCTGTTCCGCGACCACCTGCGGGCCCACCCGGAGGCGGCCGTCCGCTACGCCCGCGCCAAGCGGGCCGCCGCCCGGGCCGCCGGGCGCCTGCTCGCCTACTCGGACCACAAGGCGGCCACGGTGGCCGAACTCATGGCGGAGGCACGGGCCTCCAGGGCCTGAACTGCAACCGGAAGGCCCGCTGTCAGTGGCTCCTTGTACCGTCGATCACGGCAACAGTGATCACTGCACGGGGGCATGACGAATGATCAGGACCGATCCGGAGACGCCCGACCGCTTCACCACTCCGGTCGAGGACGTCTTCGTCCGCAACCACCTCGGCCCGCACCCGCGGCTCGACCCGGCCACCTGGGCGCTGACCGTCGAGGGCCTGGTGGAGCGACCCCTGCGGCTGGACTTCCCGAGCCTCCAGGGCCTGCCGCAGACCCGGTTCACCGCCGTCCACGAGTGCTTCGGCAATCCGCTGCGCCCCGATGTGCCGACCCGCGCCGTCACCAACCTGGAGTGGGCCGGCGTCCCGCTCGCCGCCGTGCTGGAGCTGGCCGGCCCGCGTCCGGAGGCCCGGCACGTCTGGCTGGAGGGCGCCGACCGCGGCGACTTCGCGGGGGAGAGCGGCGTGAGCTACCTCAAGGACCTGCCCCTCGACCGGGCGGGCGCCGAGGTCGTCCTCGCCCACACCATGAACGGCGAACCGCTGCGCCCCGACCACGGGTATCCGGTGCGCGCGGTGGCGCCCCTGATGTTCGGCACCAACTCGGTCAAGTGGCTGACCAGGATCGTGCTGGCCGCCGAGCGCCCCGACCACCTCTTCACCACCCGCCTGTACACCCGCGTCCTGCCCGGGGAGAGCGAGGCCCGTCCGGTCCGCGAGAAGGACGTCAGCAGCAAGCTGCTCACCCCGCGCGACGGGCGGTCCGTCCCGGCCGGAGTCTGTGAACTGGCCGGCTACGCCTGGAGTTCCACCGAGGTGACGGCCGTGGAGATCGCCGTGGACGACGCCGACTGGCAGCCCGCCGAGCTGGACCGGCGCGGCCCGCACCCCAGTTGGCAGCGCTTCCGGCTCCGGTGCGAGCTCGCCCCGGGCCCGCACCGCGTCCGCTGCCGGGCCACCGACTCCGCCGGGCGGGTCCAGCCGCTCACCGGCGACCGGAACGCCGTCCACGAGATAGCCGTGGTGGCCGAGTGACGGCTGCCGCCGCGCTCAGCGCGCGACCGGCTGGGCGGTGATCGCCGGACGGACCACGGTGAGCATCAGGTCGAGGAACCGGTCGGGGTGGCGGAAGCTCGCGAAGTGGCTGGCGTTCCGGATCAGCGCGAACTCCTTGACCGGGGCGGTGACCTCGTCGAAGAAGCGCCTGGCCGGCTCGGGCGGGGTGAGGACGTCGCTGTCGCCCTGGAAGACGAAGAACGGGATCCGGAACTCCGTCCCCTCGGCGCGCTCGTCGAAGGCCGCGGCCTCCAGCTGGAGGCGCTCGGAGAACTCCATGGCCTTCAGGTACGACCGCAGGCCGCGCAGGGTGTGCAGGGGCGAGAACCGGAGCGAGCGCACCACCACGGTCTTCATGGTGTCGAAGGAGAGCGGGTCGCTGGTGAGGACCAGCTTGTTGTACTCGCCGACGTCCTTGGTGGTCCACGTCGACCGGTCGGCGCCCATCGCCAGGGCGGCGGCCAGCTCCTTCTCCTTCTTCCGGCCCGCCGCGCGCAGTCGGCCCACGAGCGCGTCGTAGGCCGAGCGCTCCCGGCCGCCGTCGATGATGTTCTGGTCGGTGCCGACGTAACCCGAGTACAGCTCGGGGTGGTTGCGGGCCAGCCGCAGGCCGAGTTCGGCGTCTCGGCGATGGCGCTCTACCGCTACGTGCCCGGCAAGGCCGAACTGATCGAGCTGATGGTCGAGTCCGTGCTCGCCGAGGCCCCCGACCTGTCGACGGCCGGGACCGGCTGGCGGGAGCGGATCACCGAGTGGGCCCGCCGGTCCGCGGCGACCCACCGCGTCCACCCCTGGCTACTGGCCGCCACCGCCATGCGCCGTCAGCTGTTGGGCCCCAACCAGCTCGGCTGGCTCGACGCGGCCCTCGCCGCCCTGGAGCCCAGCGGGCTGACCGTGGCCGAGCAGCACCGGGTCTTCGTCCTGGTCGCGGGCCTGGTCCGCACGCTCGTCCAGCAGGACCTCGACTTCGACGAGCAGCACAGCCAGGAGTGGAACCGCCTCACCGGCGAGCTCCTGGAGCGCCACGCCGACCGCTTCCCCACCCTCACCCGCGCCATCGCGGCCGGCGCCTTCGCCCCCGACCCGGTCGACCCCTTGGAGTTCGGCCTCGCCCGGATCCTCGACGGCGTCCAGCTGCTGGTCGACCAGCCCTCCTAGCGGACCGGTCCGCCAGGACGACGGCCCGGCCCGGGGGCCGCGGGGGAGGGCGGGCCGCCCTCCCCCGCTAGGCGGTCGGGCGGCTGGCGGCCAGGAGGTCGTGGAGGAGTGGCAGCAGTTCCTCGGGCGCGGCCTTGGCGAGTTCGGCGAAGGCCCCGCTGGAGCGGGCCAGGATGATCCCGGCGAAGGCGGCCGCCGCGAGTTCGGCCCGCAGCTGGGGGCGGTCCACGTGCTCGGCGGCGAAGCGGCGGTGCAGCGGCTCGACCATCCGTTCGTGGAGGTAGGTGCGCGCGGACTGCTGGACCTCGGTGTTGTCGCCGGGCAGGACCGCGGCCATGAAGGAGGGACCGGGGCCGCGTCGGGTGAGCCGCTCCACCAGGGTGCGCAGGCGGTCGTCGTCCAGCAGGTCGGCCGGTGCCGAGTCGCCCAGCTCCATGCGGACGGTGGCCAGGTAGAGCTGGGTCTTGCCGCCGAAGTAGCGGGCGATCAGCGCCGGGTCGACGCCGGCCCGGTCGCCGATCTCCCGGATGGTGGTGCGCTCGAAGCCGCGGTCGGCGAAGAGTTCCATCGCCGCCCGGATCAGGAGCTCCCGGCTGCGGGCGGCGTCCCGGCGCCGTGGGGTCGCGGGTTCCGGCTGTCCGCCGTCCGCGACGGCGGGCCCGTCGGTCCCGGGGGCCGCCTCGGTCACCGCTCGGCTCCGGCCCGCAGCACGGGCACCTCGGCCTCGCCGGCCACGCTGTCGGCGATGCTCTCTTCCACCATCAGCTCCTCGTCCACGCGGGCACCCTTGCGGGCGGCGGTCGCGGCACTGAGCCGCGGCAGGACGATCGTAGTCAGCCCGGTCACCACCCACACCGCGCAGCCGATCAGCGCCGCGTCCCGGTAGCCGCTGTCGGCGGGCAGCAGTCGGCCCGGCGCGGTGTGCGCCTGGAGGACGGCGCCGCACAGCGCGCTGCCGGCGGAGTAGCCGACGGTGCGCAGCAGCTGGTTGAAGCTGACCGCGCTGCCGACCTCGTCGGCGGGCACCGCGTTGACGATCAGCCCCGGCATCACGGCGAAGGTGCAGCCGACGCCGAGTCCGGCGATCCCCATCACCACCAGGTGCTCCCACAGGTGGTTCCGGGCGAACAGGAAGAACAGCACCGAGATCAGCGAGACCACGCAGCCCAGCGGCAGCACCAGGGCGGAGGAGGTGCGCCGGGCCAGGGTCGGGACCACCTTGTTGGACAGCAGGCTGAGCGCCGAGAACGGCAGCAGCACCAGGCCGGCCACCACGACCGAGGCGCCCAGGCCGTAGCCGGTGCCGGTCGGGGTCTGGACGTAGCGGATCACCAGTGACAGCAGCAGGTACATCCCGACGCCCGCGATCAGACCGGCCACGTCCGCGGTCAGCACCACGGGGTTGGTCAGGCTGCGCAGCTCCACCAGTGGGTGGGCGGTGCGCAGCTCGTGCCGGACCCAGCAGACCAGTAGCAGCACCGAGACGCCTGCCACCGTCCACAGCCGGGCGCTGCCCCAGCCCCAGCTCTCGCCCTCGCTGAGCACCAGCAGCAGTCCGACCAGCGCCAACCCGAGCAGCACCGCGCCGAGCGTGTCCAGCGGGCGCCGTTCGCGGTCCGTCGTCGGGGGCAGGACCAGAACGGCCAGTGCCAGGGCCAGCGCACTGATCACGGCGCCGAACCAGAAGGCCGCGTGGATGCCGAAGGACTGGGCGATCAGGCCGGTGATCGGGTAGCCGAGGCCGACGCCGGCGACGGTGGTGATGGAGAGCAGCCCGACCGCCGAGCGGGAGGCCGCGCCGGGCAGGGCGTCCCGCGCGGTGGCGATGGCCAGCGGGGTCAGCCCGACCCCGACGCCCTGCAGCGCGCGTCCCGCGATCAGCGAGCCGAACCCGAGCGGCAGCGCGGCCAGCACGCTGCCGACCACCACCATGGCGGCGGCGGTGAGGGTGACCGTACGATGGGCCGGCCCGTCGCCCAGTCGGCCGAGCACCGGGGTGGCGACCGCCCCGACCAGCATCGTGACGGTCAGCGACCACTGCGCCTCGGCGAGCGACACGTGGTCGACGGCCGCGATGGTCGGGATCATCGGCGCACCGAGGCTGCTGATCACCGCCACCACGGCGCTGAGGAACACCAGCACGGGCACCAGGGCCCGCTCACGTCGCGTCGACAGGCCCGTTCGGGTCTCCATGGACGCGCCCTCCCTTGTCGGAGATCGAGTGTCTGACGGTTGTCATCATGCGATGTCATCAGACGATGTCATCGCATGATGACATACCCGACCCGCCGAGCAGAAGCCCGTATCGACAGGGGATCGCCGCCGCCGCGCCGGGGGACCGGGTCGGGAGCGACGATGGCCCCGACCGGAACCCGGTCGGGGCCATCGAGAACGCGGAGACGCCCCGAGACCGTCGACCGCGTTCCGCCCCGTGACCGCGGCCGGCGGCCCGGGTGGTCTTCTTGTCCGACTGCCGCTCGGATCGGCGGCACGGAGGGTTGAGGGCGAACGTGACCAGGGCGAACGGGACCAGGGGCCATCAGCGTTTCCCGCATCCGCCGGTCGGTGTCACGGTCGCGCGACGACGGCTGGACGGGCCTGCGGGGGCGGGCCCTCGGTCGGGCTCAGCGCCTTCGCCGCCGCGACACCCGGGTGGTGTGCCGTGGCGACGGACGGCGGGGGCGAGAGGTCGATGCGATCTGACGCACCAGCTGGTGCAGACAGACGGCCGAGGTGATCGGCGGCAGGCCCGCGACGATGATGTCGAGCGGATCGAGGGACGTCCGGTACACCTCGAAGGAGCACAACCCCGTCGCGATGCCGGAGAAGACGACCACCACGACCCACGCGTGCACCAGCCTGCGCGATTCCAGCGTGCTGCGCAGCGTCGAGAGGCTGCCCACCAGCCACGGCCCGTAGATGATCACCGGCCAGAGGTGGTCCATTCCGTGCGGCACCCGGGACCCGGCGAGGTCGCGCAGCGGGTTGTAGCAGAGCATCCAGTCCAGCACGCAGACGGCGGTGACCGTGACGGCCGTCAGCACCCCGAACAGCTTGCGGAAGACCAGCGGCCACGACGTCGCCGACTGCTCGCGGCGGTGCCGGACGGACGGAGCGGGCTCCCGCGTCGCCTGGTGCGGCACGGTGTCGAGCAGGTCGAGGTCGTCCAGCGACGCGTAGGCGTGGTGCGGCACGGTGTCGAGCAGGCTGAGGTCGTCCAGCACCGCGTAGGGGTGGGGCTGCCCGGGCTGCCCGCTGTCCCAGTTGACCCATCCCTCGGTGGTCGGGACGCCGAGGACGCTGGCCCCGGTCCCGAACCAGGCGGAGGACTCGCCCATCGGGTCGTACATCGCCATCTCCCAACGTTGTGCCGTCCGCTGCCTTGCTCGCCCGCCGCCGAGTCGCGCGGGTCAGCATTCGGCCGGGGCCGAGGAGCCGGCACGCTGGGCGTGGCTCTCCTGGAGGTGGCGGATCGTCCGTAGGAAGTCGGCCAGCAGCCGGGAGCAGTGCGCCAGGACGACGCGCTCCCCGTTGCGGGCCAGGTAGCCGCACTGCACGTCTCCCGCGGCATTTCGACGGTCGGGCACAAAAAGCCAGCTGCCGACGCTGCATACGGGCTCCCGGTCTGCCGGGGGCAAATTTTGCCATTGACGAATTACACCCATGTCCGGGTCAACGACGGGGATGGCCCATCGAATATCCGCAATCCGGGCGACCTTTAATAGCTCATTTCGGACATGCTACATGGAATTCCTCGGACGATCCACCAGGGCTGCCGGATTAAAGAGTCCGTATGGTGCTCCCGAAAATTCCCCACCCAGCGGAATGGTGGTCATATGTTCATAACTGCCCGCACCTGCTTGGCGATTCTCCCCGGGTGGCGCGACGGGGTGGCGCGCGCGGAGGCCGCGTCCTCCCCGGAATTCTCAACGAATCAGTGGTGTAGACATCCTGCCCGCTTCGCATCTTCCGGATACTCATGTAAGGTCTTTGGCTCGTTGGAGGAATCCGCCATCCACATGCACCCGGCATGATTTTTTAGCCGGTTTCGGCAAGGGGACTGGAATGCTCGCGAGGAAGGAATATCTGGAGATGCGGGAGCTGCATCTCCAGGGTTGGTCGATCTCGGCGATCGCCCGGCATCTGGGGCGCGATCGCAAAACGGTGCGGTCCTACCTCGGCGGTGGCCGGGTCGCGGGCGTGCGCAGTGCGACGCCGGACGCGTTCCTGCTCTTCCTGCCCTACTGCCGACAGCGGCTGGCCGATGACCCGCACCTCCTGGCGACCCGGCTGTTCGCGGAGGTGGTCGAGCTCGGCTACGTCGGCGCCTACTCCACCTTCACCCGGGCGCTCCGTCGGCACGTGCTGCGTCAGCCCTGTACGCACTGCCCGCCCGGTGGGTATCCGGGCGGGCCGGTGGACGCGTCACGAGGCGGCAAGGAGATCCGGTTCGACTGGCTCCGGTTGCCCGCCCCGCCGGCGTGGTGGGGGTGCGGTACCCACGTGCAGCTGCTGATCGGCACCCTCACCACCTCCGGTCGCTGGCGCGGCGTGCTGAGCGACGGCGACGACCTCCCGCACCTGGTGGAGGCGATCGACCGGGTGCTGCGCCGGTTCGGTGGCACCCCCGGATGCTGGCGGCTCGGCCGGACGCCGGTCGCGTGCACCGTCTCGACCGGCCAGCCGAAGCCGGCCTTCGCGCAGGTGGCCCGCTACTACGGCGCGGCGGTCCAGCTCGGTCCGGCCGACCACGTCGACCCGCCGGACGAGGCCCGGGGCGCGGTGCTGCGCGACTGGTGGAACGGCTCCGCGCGTGACATCTGGCTGACCGGTGCCCAGGACGAGCTGGATCGGCTCGCACGGTGCCAGGACACCCAGGACGACCATCGGCTGCCGGCCCTGCCGGACACCCCTTTCCCCGCGCGACTGTGCACGCACCGGGTCGTCGACCCCCAGGGGCTGGTGCCGTACCGCGACAGCTTCTATGCGGTCCAGCCCGACCTCGCCGGCGCGTTGGTGACGGTCCACCACCGGCTGGACGAGCCGTACCTGTCGATCGCCACCCCCACCGGCGCCGTCATCGCCCGCCACCGGTTCGCGCCGCCCGGGTCGGCCCGGACCATGGCCGACGGCGCCGCAACGAGCGCCCTGGAACGCCCCGCGCGCCTGGCGCGCCCCCAGATCCCCGCCTGCCGGGACGGCTGGCGGCACATGCCGCTCTCGCGGCAGGCCCTGGCCGAGGCGCAGGCGCTGCGCGCGTCCGACGGCGGACGCGCGGGGGCGGACGGCGAAGGCCCGGACCGCTGAGCGGTCCGGGCAGCCGCCGGTTCCCGGTCGGCGATCCGTCCTGCCCGCCGGGGCCTTCGCGCGTGCGTCTCCTCGGGCCGGGTGGCAGCGTGGAGGAGGGGACCCGGATGCGCGGGGACAGCCCGGACGCACACAGGGAGCATGCCCTTGAGCAAGGCACAGGACGGACCGGAGGAACACCGGTCCGCTCGTGGGCGACTGCGCTCGCGGCTGCGGGCGCGCAGTGTCGCCGGGCAGGTGTTCCTGTGGCTACTGGTCGTGGTGGTGCTGCTGGTCGGCGCTGCGCTGACGACGCTCATCCTGCAGGCCCGCAGCTACGCCATCAGTGATGCCGGGCACAGCACGCGCGCCGCGGCCGTCACGTTGTCGCGCTATCCCGGGCTGGCGGCTGCTCTGGACAGCGCCGATCCGCCCGCGGTGCTGCAGCCCCTGGCCGTGGACGTGCAGAAGAGCGGCGGCTTCGACTACATCGTGATCTTCGGCACCGACGGGACCCGCTACGCCCAGACCGCCCATCCCGAGCTGATCGGACAGCACGTCTACGGCGACTACCAGGATTCCCTGAAAGGGCCGTACACCACGACCGAGAACATACCGCTGGGACCCGATGTGGACACCACCGTGGCGGTGACCAGGCCGGACGGTTCGGTCGCCGGGTTCCTCTCGGTGGGGTACTACGTCAAGAACACGACCGGCGCGGTGAGCCGGCAGCTGCCGGTCCTGTTCGGCGGCGCGGCGGCCGCGCTCGCCGTGGGCACGGGCGGGGCGGTGCTGGTGCGGCGGCGGCTTCGCCGCCAGACGCACGGCCTGGGCCCGGCCGAGATGACGCGGATGTACGACCACCACGACGCGGTGCTGCACGCGGTGCGCGAGGGCGTGCTGATCGTCGGCGGGGACGGGCGGGTGGTGCTGGCGAACGACGAGGCCCGGCGGCTGCTGGAGCTGCCGGACGAGCTGGAGGGGCGGCCGGTCACCGAGCTGGGGCTCGATCCCGGGCTGGCCGAGCTGCTGGTGTCGGGGCGGGCCGCCACCGACGAGGTGTACCCGGCCGAGGAGCGTCTGCTCGCCGTGAACAACCGTCCGACCGCGCCGTTCGGCGGCAGTGCCGGCAGTGTCGCGACGATCCGGGACACCACCGAGCTGCGGGCGCTGGCCGGGCAGGCCGAGGCGGCGCGGGCCCGGCTGAAGCTGCTCTACGACGCCGGGCTGCGGGTCGGCACCACCCTGGACATCGTGCGGACCACCCAGGAGCTGGTCGACGCGGTGGTGCCACGCTTCGCGGACTTCGTCACGGTCGAGCTGGCCGAGGCGGTGCTGCGCGGAGACGAGCCGCTCCCGGGCACGGGCGTCGCGGGGGGCCCGCGGATCCGCCGGGTGGCCGCCGGCGGCATCCGCGAGGACCGGCCGTTCTACCCGGTGGGCTCGCAGATCAGCCCGCTGCCCGGCACACCGGAGGCCCTCGCCCTGGGGAGTGGGCGCGCCGCGCTCGCCGACGACCTGCGCCAGGCACACGCCTGGCGGGCACGCGACCCGCGGACCGCCGACCGGATCCTCGCGTACGGGGTCCACTCGCTGATCTCCGCGCCGCTCAAGGCGCGCGGCCTGACCCTGGGCACGGCCACCTTCTGGCGCGCGGGGCAGTCCGCACCGTTCGGGGAGGAGGACGTCTCCTTCGCCGAGGAACTGGTCGCCCGCGCGGCGATGTCCGTCGACAACGCCCGCCGCTACACCCGCGAACACCGGATGGCCGAGGCCCTGCAGCGCAGCCTGCTGCCCCGCGGGCTGCCCGAGCAGAACGCCCTGGCGGTGGCCTACCGCTACCTGCCCGCGCAGCGGGGCGTCGGCGGGGACTGGTTCGACGTCGTCCCGCTGCCCGGCTTCCGCGTGGCCCTGGTCGTCGGCGACGTCGTCGGCCACGGCCTGCACGCCGCCGCCACCATGGGCCGACTGCGCACCGCCGTCCTCAACTTCGCCACCCTCGACCTGCCCCCGGACGAGCTGCTCGCCCGCCTCGACGAACTGGTCGCCCGCCTCGACCAGGGAGAACCCGCCGAGGACGACAGGACGAGGGCGGTCACGGGCGCCACCTGCCTGTACGTGATCTACGATCCGGTCTCCGGGCACTGCGCCATGGCGCGGGCGGGCCACCCGCCGCCCGCCCTGGTCCGCACCGACGGCAGCGTGGAGTACGTGGACCTGCCCGCCGGGCCACCACTCGGCGTGGGCGGCCTGCCCTTCGAGACCACCGAACTCCGGCTGGCACCCGGCACCGCACTGGTCCTCTACACCGACGGACTCGTCACCGGCCGCGAGCGCGACCTGGAGAACGGACTCGCCGCGCTGCACCGCTCCCTGGCGCAGGCCCCTGCCGACGGATCCCCGGAGGAGATCTGCCGGGCCGTGTCCGACGCGCTGGTCCCGCCGCACCCGAGCGACGACATCGCCCTCCTCGTCGCCCGCACGCGGCTGTTCGAGCCGTCCCAGGTGGCCACCTGGGACGTGCCGTACGAGTTCGCCGCCGTCTCCCGCATCCGCAACGCATGCGGCGACCAGCTGACCGCCTGGGGACTGGAGGAACTGGGCTTCACCGCCGAGCTGATCCTCAGCGAGCTGATCACCAACGCCCTCCGCTACGGCGCCGAGCCCATTCGCGTGCGCATGCTGCGCGACACCAGCCTGGTCTGCGAGGTCTCCGACGCCGGCAGCACCGCGCCGCACCTGCGCTACGCCGCCACCATGGACGAGGGTGGCCGGGGCCTGTTCCTGGTGGCCCAGATCGCCGAGCGGTGGGGGACCAGGTACACGGCCCGCGGCAAGATCATCTGGGCCGAGCAGCCACTGACCGCACCGGAGTTCCAGTTCGAGGCGATGCTGCTGTAGGGCCTGTGTGGCGGAGGTGGTCCTGGGCGCTGGTGCGGTCGTCGAGCCCGGCGAGGATCATGCCCCTGATCAGGCGACGCGGGGAGGGCGGTGGCACCGGGTGACCACCAGGATGGCCATGTCGTCGCCGCGTTCGCCCTCGGTCCAGTGGCCGACGTCTTCGGTGAGGGCATCCACCACCGCATCGGGGTCACCGAACAGCCTGCGCATGTGCTCCGAGGCGAGCGGATCGTAGAAGGCCCCCCGCCTGTCCCGTGCCTCGGTGACGCCGTCGGTCACCAGCAGCAGCGAGGCCCCCGGGGGCAGCCGCACGACATCGGCGGGTACGGAGCCGGCATGAGTGAGATCGCTCAGCCCCAGGCCGAGGGGCAGCTGCGGGACGGCCGGGTCGAGCCGCGCGAGCTGTCCGTCGTGAATCAGGTACGGGGGCGGATGCCCGTGGTTCACCAGGCTCACCACCGCGCCGTCGGCGGAGAACTCGGCCAGCACGGCGGTGATGAAGCCCTCCATGGAGGGCACTGGGCCGCTCCGGGCGGTATGCCTGGTCACCGCCTCGTCCATCCTCCGTCCCAACGTGACCAGGCTGGGAGCGTACTCGGCCTCCTGCCGGAAGGCTCCGATCGCGATCGACACGGCGGCCACAGCCGCAAGGCCCTTGCCCCGCACGTCGCCGATGATCATCCGCACCCCGAACGGTGTCTCCTGTACCGCGAAGAAGTCACCGCCGATCCGCGCCTCGGCCTGCGCCGCCGTATAGCCCGCGGCCACGGTCAGTGGCCCGATGTTCGTCGGCGGCTCCGGGAGCACCGCCCGCTGGACCCTCTCCGCGACCTTCCTGGCCAGTGCCAGATCGCGCCCTTGCCGCACGATCAGCCGGTTGACCGCGAGAGCCAGCACGCCGATCACGCCGACCACGGCGAGATCGACGATCAGCGGTGTCGCCGGACGCCCGCGATCGACGTCCACCAACACCGAGGCCACGCACGTGAGACACACGACGACGAGCGCGGCGCGGAAGGAGAGCGTGGCACCCGCGATGAGCGGTGCGGCTGCCAGCAGCGGGAGCCCCGTGTACGGCTGGGGCGCGAAACGATCCAGGAGGACGCCGACCACGAGGACCAGCGCCGCGAGCATCCACGGGGCCTTCGCCAGAGTGGGTCGCAGGACTTTCACGGTGCACCTCCCGTCCCGGCCGGTCAGGGCCCGGAGCGCGGGCCCCGGCCAGCCTGTCACATCAGGGACTTACACGATCTTTCGGACACGCTCGTGGTCGCCCGCAGGGCCTGCGACCCGGCCGGCCGATGTCGGTCAAGGGCGGAGATGTCATCGAGGGTGCCGCCGCAATGATCTGATTGATCATCAAACTCGGTGTTTGTCCGGGTTGTTGTGCAGCCTCACTGCATGTCCGCCGGACGTGCGGTCGGGCCGCGCGAACTGCAATGTGCCTTGAGTGGAATCGGGGCGCCGGTGCACCATTCCAGCTGGTCATGCTCACGGACGAGGGCTGATCAGGCTGGAGCAACACGTCGATCCACGCGGCACCCTCTCCGTGGTCGAGTCCGGCGCGACCACGGACTTCGCCATCCAGCGCGTCTACTACATGTACGGGCAGTCGGAGTCGGCGCCACCCCGTGGTGAGCACGGGGAGCGCGGCCTACCGGGAACTGCGGGCCGACCTCGACGCGGCCGTGCGCCGGGTCGCCGCCTCCGGCCACTACCTGCTCGGCGCCGAACTGGAGGCGTTCGAGGCGGAGTTCGCCGAGTACTGCGGCAACGGGCACTGCGCCGGGGTCGGCAGCGGCAGTGCCGCGCTGGAGCCGGCGCTGCGCGCGCTGGGCATCGGACCCGGCGACGAGGTGGTGGTGCCCGCGCACACCTGCATCGCCACCTGGCTGGCCGTGTCCGCCGTCGGGGCCGGACCGGTGCCCGTCGATCCCACGCCGGACGGGCTGTCCCTGGACCCGGCCCTCGTCGAAGCGGCGCTCACCCCCCGGACCAGGGCCGTGCTGCCCGTGCACCTGTACGGGCATCCGGCCGATCTGGATCCGCTGCTGGCGATCGCCGAACGGCACGCCCTGGCCGTCGTCGAGGACGCCGCGCAGGCGCACGGCGCCCGCTACCGGGGCCGCCGGAGGTCGTCCGGCTGCCCCGGTACACCCGTGCCGACCAGGACGAGATCTTCGGCCCGGGCGACGACCCCTACAGCGTCGGCAACCTCGGACTGACCTTCCGGCCCAAGGAGATCCACGACCGGCTCGTCGCCCACATCGGCCTGGTGCCGATCCCGCTCAGCGTCGGTGACGCGGAGCTCGCGGTCGTCGGCATGGGCGGCCTCGCCGTCGCCCCCGGCAGGCGCGACGGCAGCCTCGCGCGCGCCCTGCTCGAAGCCGCGTTCGACCACGCGCGCACGCTCGGCTCCGCGCATGCGCTGGCGTTCTGCCGCCCGAGGCTCGTCCCCTACTACGAGCGGCGGGGATTCCACGAACTGGCTGCGGAGGTGACGGTGGAACAGCCCGGAGGGCGGCTCGTGGTGATGCCGCTGCGCACGATCTGGGCGCCGCTGCACGACGGTGCCGAGTGGCCCGCGGGCGGCGGTGCGGCTGCGCTCGCTGCCGATCTGGGCCGGCAGGGGCCACGGAACGAAGAAGGCTCCGACCGGAAGCCCGGTCGTGGCCGATCGTCCGGGCACCGGCCGTGAGCTGGGCCGGTGCAGCCCTCAGGCGTCCAGCGGGTTCGCGGCGATCCTGGCGGCGATGCCGTTGCGCATCGACGCCGCCGCCGAGCTGTCCGGCTTGCGCAGCGCCTGCTCACGGAAGCACGACACGAACTCGTCGCCGAGGCCGAGGCGGGGGTGGCGTGCGAGCACTTCGCCCCGGAAGGCGGCGGTGAAGTCGTCCACGTTCCGGCCCGAGATGTCCAGGCTGGTGGAGCGTTCGAGCAGGTGGCCCTCGGGGTCGTCGGCCACGTCGACCTGATCCCACATGTGCCGGACGATCACCTCGGCCAGCCGCGTGCGGCGCGCCGCCGGCCATCCGGCACCGGCCGCGAACACCCACGCCACGTGTCCGCCGGCTTCGTCGAATGCCACGGTGTGGCTGTCGAACTCACGCACCAGGCCGATGTCATGGAACATCGCGGCCACGTACAGCAACTCCGCGTCGAACGAGATGCCCTGGGACGTGCCGTAGGCCGCCGCCCACAGGTAGGCCCGCACGGAGTGGTTCAGCAGTGCGGGGGAGCAGTAGGCGGAGGCCACTTCCCGGGCGGTGGCGCACGCGTCGGTGTCGGGGATCACAAGATCATCGAGTTTCACGTCAGTGATTATCCGTGTCGTCGGACCGTCGGACCGTCGGACCGTCAGGCGGTCGAGGCCGTGGCCTCCGTGACTCCCGTCGGGCGCCAGCTGGATCCGGCCGCGTCGAGGATGCCGGAACGGGCCACCGGGTGGCCGAGACCTTCTTGACGTGCGAGGAGACATCCCGTTCGGCGCGAGCATCCACGCCCACTCCCGGGTCGTGCCGGGCCGGGACCGGGCCGGTGCCATCCGCTCGCCGGCGACCGGAACGCCGTCCACGAGATACGGGTCGCCGTCGAGGTCGGTACGGTACTGGCTGGGCGGTGATCGCCGGGCGGACCGTGGTGAGCATCAGGCCGAGGAACTGGTCGGGGTGCCGGAAGCCCGCGAAGTGGCTCGCGTCGCGGATCAGGGCGCTCATGGGCCCCCACCAGTTCGGCCGGCTCGATGCCGCCCTCGCGGTCCTGCACTGTCGTGACGTCGTGCGGGGATGCCCTCAGCGGTGGAGCAGGGTGCGGCGGCGGTCGTCGCGGGAGAGCCGGTCGGCCAGGGCGGCGAGCGGCAGTTCGGGCTGGACGGCCAGGACGGCGCCGAGCAGCCGTACGGCGCTGGGCTGTCCCGAGCACGCGGCCAGCAGGGTCGCGGTGATCCGCGGCTCCCACCGGGCGGGATCGGCCAGGCTGAGCCGGCGGAGGGTCGACACGACCTCGGAGTCGGTCAGCAGCCCTTTCTCCTCGTCGGGGAGGAGGAAGCCGTCCTGGTGCCCGGGATCGCACCGGGCGGGCGTGGTCGCCGCGTGCAGGAAGCCGGAGGCGTGGTCCCCGTCGAGGCCGAGGCCCTTGATCAGCTCTCGCAGGGTGTTGCCGCGGGGCCGACTGCAGCCCCGTTCCAGGTTGCTGATCGCACGGGCCGTGATTCCGGATCGTTTCCCGAGTTCCTCCTGGCTGAGGCCGTGGAGGACGCGGGTACGGCGCAACAGCGCGCCGAAGCTTTCGACCTGCTCTGACACGAATCCCCCCGTGGTCGGTGGCGAGGCAGGTTTGGCTCGGGCGGTGCAGTTCGAGCAGTGCAGTCTAAACAGTAACGGGGCGGCAAAGATGGTGTGATGCACATCACATGTCGCAGTGGTCGGAGTGCGGCGCTCCGGTCCGCTGGGTCTCCGGGAATTCTTCCGGCTATCTTCCGTGGAATTTCGTGTATAAATTCCTGTTCCCGCCCCGATCGTTTCTGCAGAATTGCTGCCGCGAACGGCCGTTCGGCTGATCGCAGGTCAAGGATCCAGGGAGGGTAAATGCGCAAGATCGCGACCACCGTCGCCGCTGGTCTGCTGAGCCTGGGCGCACTCGGGGCCGGCAGCGGGGTGGCCGAGGCCGGGCAGTGGGGCGGCTACGACACCCGCGACGGCGGTGTGGCTCTGCGCGACTGTGCGTGGGCGAGCTGCGGCCTGCACGGCCGCGGCTACAGCGACCAGCACGCGTACATCTACTGCTACGTCTTCGGCCAGAGCATCAACGGCGACGCCGGCTGGGCGGACCACGACCACTACCTTGCGGACTGGTCGTACTACGGCCGCTACTACAGTGCGGACAACTACATGACGTGGGGCGGCAGCATCTACAAGTGCTGAACCGGTGCGGTGCGCACGGAGCGGAATCGACCGCTTCGTGCGCACCGCGCATTCGGCGTGCCGCCGGATGGGTCGTCCGACGCGGCGTCCGATATGCCGTCCGATGCGTCGTTCGACGCACCGGAAGTTCTCCTGAAATATCGCGGATACGGCGGTCCCGGCCGCCCGTCTCTGATTGAATCGGTACGAGAGCCTTCGACGGTGAATGATCACTGAATTCGATCACCGTCCGACCAGGGGGGTGGAATTCGTGGTGCGAGCCCGCGGGCTGCGACGATTCGGCGCGGCTGTCGTCCTGGCGGGGCTGGCCACCGGCTGTGGGGGTTCCGGCGGGGGTGGCAGCCATGACGCCGCGCTGGCCGAACCCGCCCTTCCCGCCGTGCTGACCGAGCCCTCCGACGGGGCGGCGGTTCCGCTGCCCCTCGACGGATACGCCGTCAGCAGCGCGGACTCGGCGCTGATCTTCCAGGCCCGGGAGGCGGCCACCCGGACGTGCATGAAGTCGAAGGGCTTCGACTACGCGCCTGCCGTGTTCCCGGCCGCGCCCCCGCCGTCCCCGCTCGACCCCGACTTCCTCGGCATCCTCTCGGCCGCGGCGGCCCGGCAGACCGGCTACCACCGCCCGCCCCCGCCCGCCGGGCAGGGCGCCGTCCAGCAGCAGCGCAACGACAGCCCCGAGTACCGCAAGGCCCTGGAGGGCTCCGGGGGCATGCCCGGAGCCGCTGAGCAGGCGCCCGACCGGGGCTGCATGGCCGCGTTCGATCAGCAGCCCGGTGCGACGCCCGCCGCCCCCGCCAAGGACGACGTCGTCGGCGGGCTGAGGTCCAAGGCGTACGAGCACGCCACCGGGGACAGTCGGGTCAAGGCCGCGATCACCAAGTGGGCGGGCTGCATGACCGGGCAGGGATACCACTACTCCACGCCGACACAGGCCAGTTCGGCCGCCTGGGCGGACCCGGCCTCGCAGCAGGAGAAGGACACCGCGGCGGCCGACATGGCGTGCAAGACCCAGGCCCAGCTGCTGGGCACCTGGTACGCGGTCGAGGCGGGGTACCAGACCGAGCTCATCCAGCAGAACGAGCCAGCCCTGCAGGCGGTCAAGGACCGGGCGAACCAGCGAGTCGCCACGGCCAAGAAGGTACTCGGGGCGGGCTGATGGCGCTCTCACGCAAGCGGGTGCTGCTGCCGCTCGGCCTGCTGGTCGCCGGGGTGTGCGGGGTCGGCTTCCTGGTCGGCAGCCCCGACCACTCCCGTGCCGACACGTCCTGGACCCCGCAGCAGGACCAGGTCCGGCAGCGCTATCTCGCCTACTGGGACGCGCTGTTGCAGGCCAACGCCTCCGGCGACGCCGACGCCCCGGCGCTGGCCGGCGCCGCGGCGAGCAACCAGCTGAACGTCGTTCGGCAGAACGTGGAGCACCTGCACGGCCAGGGCGCGGCGGCCAGGGGCACCGTCGGGCACGCGGTGCGCGGCATCTCCGTCGAGGACGGCGTCGCGACCCTGGTGGACTGCGTCGACGTGCGGAACTGGGTCCAGTACGACCTTGCCACCGGCGCACAACGGGCCGGGCAGATGATCGATCGTCCCAATCAACTGGCAAGCTACACCTTGGCATTGAAAGATGGTCAGTGGATGGTGACGGACAGCAAAACGGGCGGGACGTGCTGAACGGGCGGGTCCCGGACCGTGGGCGCGGGAAGCGGAGAGGGGCCGACGCCATGTCGGTGCAGACGGACGAGCCGTCCGGCGGCCAGGGGGAGGAGCCGGTCGAGAGGTCCGACGGCCGGGGCGAGGAACCGGACGAGCTGTCCGGCGGCCAGGAGGAGCCGGTCGAACCGGGGCGGCCACGGATGGCGCGCCGCCGCCGGGCGCTCCTGGTGGTCGCGGTGGTCGCCGCAGTGGTGGCCGGCGGGGGGCTGGGCGCCGCCTCGCTGATCAAGTCGCCCGCCGAGCGGGCCGCGGATACTGCGCCGCCGCCCAGCACGCTGATGACCGCTCGGGTGACCAAACAACCGCTCACCCAGACCACGGTCGTTCGGGGCCAGGTGTACCCGCCGACGCAGTACAACGTCACGCCGACGGCGGCTTCGGCGGACATCACCCAGCTCTACGTCTCGGCGCTCCCGGTCAAGTCCGGCGACCAGGTCGCCAACGGCAGGCAGCTCGCCGAGGTCTCCGGCCAGCCGCTGTTCGTGTTGGAGGGCCCGGTGCCCGCGTACCGGGATCTCAAGCCGGGCTCCAGCGGGCCGGACGTCACGGAGCTCCAGGCCGCACTGGAGCGACTCGGCTACGGGCGCGGCGGCGACGCGCAGGGGACGTACGGTCCCGGCACCGCCGAGGCCGTCACCGGCTACTACCGCCACCTCGGCTACCCCGCGCCGACCACCGGTACGACCACCCAGCAGGCCGTCGACACCGCGCGGAAGACCGTCGAGGCCGACCGGCAGGCCATCACCGATCTCAAGGCGCAGCGGGCGGCCGCGGTGTCGACGCCGACCGGCGCACCGACGCCGGCGGGCACCGCAGCGGGCGGTGCGAGCTCGGGGGGTGTGAGCTCGGGAGGTGCGACGTCCGGAGGTGCGACCTCCGGAGGGCAGGCCCAGGGCGCCCCCGCCGGGCTCGGCCTGGACCAGCAGCTCGTCAACGCCCGGAAGAAGCTGTCCGCCGACGAGGACGCCCTCGCCAAGGCGGAGGCTGTCAACGGCCCGATGATCCCGGCCGGTGAGGTGGTCTTCCTGCCCTCGCTGCCGGCCACCGTCACGGCCGTCAACTCATCGGTCGGCGCGCCGCTCTCCGGCCCGCTGCTCTCGCTCACCAGCGGCGGCCTCGCCGTCACGGGGCAGCTCACCCCGGCTCAGGCGGCCGGGATCAAGCCGGGGATGGCGGTCGAGGTCTTCTCCGAGGTGAGCGGGACGACGGTCAAGGGCACCGTGGCCGAACTCGGCGCGCAGAGCACGACTCCACCGGCCGGCCGGGTGATCGCGATAGGCGGCGGGGCCGGAGGGGGTTCCACGACGGGGGCTGGGACCGGTGCCGGGGCAGGCGGGGCCGCGGGAACCGGCGCGGGCGCGCCGAACGCGCCCGGCGGCCAGCCGGTCGCCGCCTACGTGCCCCTGCAGATCACCCCGACCGACCCGTTGCCCGCCGCCTTCAGCGGCCAGAACGTACGGATCACCGTGCTGAAGAGCAGCGCGCCGGACCCGGTGCTGAGCGTCCCGGTCGCGGCCGTGTTCACCGACTCCGCCGGGCAGACCGCCGTCACCAGGGTCGACCAGGCGGGGCAGCGTACCGCCGTCCCCGTGACGACCGGGGTCAACGCCAACGGCTACGTCGGCGTGACACCCGCCGGCGGCGCCCGACTCGCGGAGGGCGACCAGGTGGTGGTCGGTCAGTGACGGCGGTCATCCAACTCACCGGGGTCGGCCGGAGCTTTCCCGGCACCCCACCCGTCGTCGCACTGCACCCCTGCGACCTGACGATCGGCCGGAACGAGTACGTGGCGATCACCGGCCCGTCCGGATCCGGGAAGTCCACCCTGCTGCACCTGCTCGGCCTGCTCGACACCCCGACCACCGGCAGCTACGCCCTTGATGGCATCGACACCGGGCGCCTCTCCGACCGCGACCGCTCCACCCTGCGCGGGCGGCGGATCGGCTTCGTCTTCCAGTCCTTCCACCTGCTGCCGAACCGAACGGCCGAGGAGAACGTGCTGCTCGCCCAGGTCTACAACCGCACCCCGCGCGCTGGGCGCCGGGCGGCTGCCAGGGCCGCCCTGCGCCAGGTCGGCCTCGCCCACCGGATCGACTCCCTGCCAACCGTCCTCTCCGGCGGCGAGCGGCAACGGGTGGCGATCGCCCGGGCACTGGTGAACCGGCCCAGCCTGCTGCTCTGCGACGAACCGACCGGCAACCTGGACTCGGCCAACGCCAAGACCGTGATGGACCACTTCCAGCGGCTGCACGACCAGGGCTACACCCTGGTCGTGATCACCCACGACCCGGCCGTGGCCGCCAGGGCCCAGCGGACCGTACGGATCGGCGACGGCCGCCTCAGTGAGCCGGTGAACGCCTGATGGCCGGTAAGTCCCCCGGCCGCAGCGCGATCGGCGATCCCCCCTCCCGGCTGAGCCTGCGCGACCTGGTCGAGGAGGCCCTGGCCGGGGTGCTGCAGCGGCCCGGCCGCTCGGTGCTGACCATGCTCGGCACGGTGCTCGGCATCGGCGCCTTCGTCGCCGTCCTCGGCCTGACCGCGACCGCCTCGGGACAGATCGGCCGGCAGTTCGATCTCACCAAGGCGACCACGGTGACCGTCGCCGACAACCCGACGGACGACGGCGCGCCCCCCGGTACCAACCCGCCGATGAGCTTCCCCGAGGACGCGGACGCCCGGGCCCGGCAGATCAACGGCGTCACCGCGGCCGGCGTCTGGTGGCGCGTCCCGGGCGGTGAGCACCGGATCTCCACCTCGCCCACCGCCGACGGCTCCACCGGACAGGGGCTCTCCCTCTTCGCGGCCACGCCCGGCGCCGTCGCGGCGATGCAGCCGACCCTCGCCGCCGGGGTCACCCTGGACCCGTACGCCCAGCAGGCCCGGCTGCCCGTGGTGCTGCTCAGCCGGACGGCGGCGAGCCGGCTGGGCGTCAACCGTCTCGACGCCCAGCCGGCGATCTTCATCGACGGTCTGCCGTACACCGTGATCGGCGTCTACTCGGATGTCCAGCGGCTCCCCGACACCTTGCTCGGGGTGATCATCCCCGGTACCACGGCGCTGGACCGCTTCGGCAACCCCGGCAAGGGCGAGGATCTGGGCGCCCACCTGGTCGCCGCGACCAGGGTCGGGGCGGCTCCGGTGGTCGCCCGGCAACTGGCGGTGGCGCTGCGCCCCGACGCGGCATCCCGGCTCACGGTGACCCCGCCGCCGGACCCGCACAGCCTGCAGGACCACATCACCTCGGATCTCACCGGCCTGTTCCTGGCGCTCGCCGCGATCTGCCTGGTGGTCGGCGCGGTCGGGATCGCCAACACCACCCTGGTCGCCGTTCTGGAACGCACCCAGGAGATCGGCCTGCGCCGCTCCCTCGGCGCACGCACCCACCACATCGCGGCCCAGTTCCTCACCGAGTCCACCGCCCTCGGCACTCTCGGCGGCCTGATCGGCACCAGCCTGGGCGTCCTCGTCGTCCTCGCGGTCGCCGCTGCCCGCTCCTGGACAGCCGTCCTCCAACCCCTGGCGACCCTCCCCGCCCCCCTGATCGGCACCGTCGTCGGCCTCCTGGCCGGCCTCTACCCAGCCCTCCGCGCCGCCCGCACCGACCCCCTCAAGGCCCTCCGCAGCGGCTGACCCCCCGGCCAACCGCCACCACACGACGATGGCCCGGACCGCTGAGCGGTCGGGGCCATCGTTTGCCCTGGCGGGCGAAGGCGGAGGATACGAGATTCGAACTCGTGAGGGGTTGCCCCCAACACGCTTTCCAATTCTCCCCTGTGCAGTCCGCTCGCGTTCACATCCGTCCTGACCTGCGGCGGAGCGAACCGCTGGGCGGCGGCCGAACCCGGCTGGACGGGGGTGAATGAGACCAGAACTGAGACCGGGGCGCGTGTCTCTCCGGTCGTCTCAGGCTCTACTTGCCGTAGTGGTAACGGCATGCGATGACGCACAGGGTGTCGGCCTGCTCGTCAAGGATGTAGACGAGGCGGTGTTCCTGATCGATCCGGCGGGACCAGGCCCCGGCGAGCTCGTGCCGCAAGGGTTCGGGTTTGCCGATGCCCTCGTTGCCGTTTCGGCGGATGTCGTCGATCAGTAGGTTGATGCGCTTGAGAAGGCGGCGATCGTCGGCCTGCCAAGACAGGTAGTCGCTCCAGCCGCGCTCGGTGAACTGGACCTTCACGCGCTCTGCTCGGTGAGGTCTTCCGGGTCGATCAGTTCGCGGGCCACCGCACGGCCCTCCCGGTACTCCTGCAGGGAGCGGCGGAGGTGGTCGGCGTTGGCCGGAGAGCGCAGCAGGTAGTCGGTCTCGCGGAGCGAGGCGTACTCGGCCAGCGAGACGACGACCAGCGGCTCGTGGCCGGCGCGTGTGATGACGAGCTCTTCGGCGTCGCTCTCGACGGCATCGAGCGCGGCGGCGAGATTGCCGCGGAGCTCGGTGGCACTCATCGTCTTCATGTTGTACAGAATAACGTACATCAATCGAGCGGGCCTTCGTGAAGGCGGAGGATACGAGATTCGAACTCGTGAGGGGTTGCCCCCAACACGCTTTCCAATTCTCCCGAACCCCGTCCGCCGGGGTTCGCACCCGTTCTGACCTGCAGTGGAGCGGACCGTTGGGTGGCGGCTGGACCTGGTTGGACGGGGGTGAATGAGACCAGAACTGAGACCAGCTGGCTCCGCTCACCAGGCCCGACAACCCCTGCTCACGACCTCTCTGGTCAGTTGGCTCCTGCCGCCTCCACCATGAGGCGAGCCCGCTTCTCAGCGCGCGGTTCGGCCTTCCAGTCGGGCAGGAACCTCGACGAAAGGGGGTTGCTTTCGATCATCTGTCGGGTGGACCGCATGCCTTCGTCGATGACCGCGTCCCACTTCTCCGTGGCGAGCTCGACGCGGCAGGGCAAGTCCTTGATGATCTTCTCGTCCACGGTCAGGTAGTTCGATGCACGCCTTTCGCTTCCACGGGTCGTGGGCACGTGCGCGTCGGCCAGCTTGATCGGGAAGCAGGGAGGAGAGGGCCGCGTCCCCGTTCTCGGCGATCCTTCGGGCGGCCTTGTTGGCTGCCCCGAGCTCTGACCTGGAGGGCTCGGATCGGGACCGTGCTGCGGGCACTGCCGGCCGACGTCGAGGACGACCCCGAGCGCGTACGGGAGAACCGCGACCAGCTCGGCCGCGCGGCCGAGCGACCTTGGCTGACGGTCCTCGCCTGGGCCGCCGCCTGCGGCGAGATCGGCCCGGCTGCGCTGACGCCCCGGGTGGCCACCGTGGCGGTCGACCTGCTGCGCAACGAGTACGCGCTCAACGCGATGGCCGTTGTCCCGGACAGTGCCCTGGTCGAGATCGTGGACCAGGTGTACCAGGCCCTGGTGCGCGGACCTGGCTGACGGTCCGTTGGGTGTGGTCCTGTTCAATGCTCGTCATGAACGTTCACGGATTGGTGTCCAGGCTGCCCGAGCCGGAGGTCCTGCGGGCCCGCTGCCGGTCGCTGAAGCTGCTCGACATCCTTCTCACCGAAAGCGTCTGCCAGGCTGAGAGGCTTGACTACCAGTCGAATTGGCGCCCAGGGGTGGACCTGGCCACGATGGAGGACGGCTCCGGCGATCTGTACGGGATCGTCTTCGATCCGGCCGGGGTCCTCCTCTACGGCTACTGCTACGAGAGCGATGTCGCGCGGAAGCGGCCCGGGGGGCACTGGCCCGGGTTGCTGGACGGCCTGCCGGCAGGGTTGGCGCACTATGCGGCAGACCCGGAGCTGCAGTCCGACGACGGGTTCTTCGAGGCGACGGTGTGCGCATGGCGCGAGGCCGGCGCCGCCGCGTGGCAGTGCGGGCCGGTGGTGTTCGCCGAGGGTGAGTCCGACGGAGCGGGTCAGCTGCTCGGGGTGCTCGCGGACGGCAGGGTGGAGACCGTCAGCAGGGATGCCGAGGACTACCACGAACGACCTGTCGATCGCGATGCCGTTGCCGCGTTCCTGGCGAGCGAGCCGCTACCGCGCTGGGCGGCCCTGGCGATCGAGCCTGCGCTGGACCTCGAGTGGTTTGCTGCCTTCGCCCGCAAGATCGGGCGCCCGGTGGCGGACATGTGACCGAGCTGTCAGCGTGTCACGTACGGGGTCGTGGGCTGTTCCTCGTCCGTGCCGCTACTAAACCGGGCCACTCGACGAGTGTTGCGATGCCTGGGCCTCTGCTGTGTCGATCAGGGTGGTGATCACCGTGAAGAGCGGCGGAGCGGCTGTTCGTTGACACCGAGTGGAACGTCCTGGGCCCGCACGTGCGCTCAGCGCGAGCTGTGCTGGCGCTCACCGCTCGTAGGACCACGCTTGGCCGGTCTGCCGGTACTGCTCGACAGGGATGGGCTCGACGCCGGCGGCCATGCGTGCGGTGTAGAGCAGGCCGTCGAGGTGATCGATCTCGTGGTGGATCAGGCGGGCGAGTCCGCGTTCGTAGGTGGTGGTGGCCACCTGGCCGTCCAGGGTGGTGGTCTCCACGGTGATCCGCAGCGGCCGGGGGACCAAGCCGCGAACGTCGAAGAACGACAGGCAGCCCTCGAACTGCTCGTCCGCCTCGTCGGAGCGGTCGGTGACCCGCGGGTTCAGCAGGACGATCGCCGGAGCGTCCGGGGCAGCAGGCTGGACGATGGCTGCGGCGCGGCCGATGCCGATCTGCGGTGCGGCGATACCCATGCCCTTGGCGAAGGGGTGGACTTGGCCGATGCGCTCCATGGCGGTGAACAGCTTCTCGATGACCTGCTCGGCGGCCTCGCGCTCGGTGGGCAGGTCGAACGCTCGGGCGGGCTCGGCGAGTACGGGCGCGCCCTCCTGGACGACGCCGAGGCCGCGCATCTGGTCGCTGGGCCGCACCTGGATCACCTGAACTCCCCTTGGTTCGTGTCGCGTTCGGGTCGGGCCCGGAATCGCCATTCCAGACGGTACCGGGCGTGGAGGGCCGGCGTGGACGTGCTCCAGGAGAAGACGCGCATCCCCTCCTCCTCTCGCCGGATCGGGGCGGTCCGCAGCGGCGCCGCCTCGGCCGTCATCGACGTCTCCATGCCCCACACTGCTGGGTCGAGGTCGGCTGGGAAGGCGAGTTCGACTTCCAGGTGCTCGGTGGGCAGGCGGACCGCGCGCTGGAACCAGCGGCCCCACTTCTCCTCGCCGACCGAGTAGGCGTACTCGATCCAGACCTCCTCGCCCGGGTAGAGCGGGAAGCGGCCGTGCTCGTTCTCGAAGAGCAGCCACACTTCCTTGAACGCGTCGCGGTCGTGCTTGGCCTGCCAGTGCATCGCCTCCCCGCGGCAAGTCGCGGTGAGCGCGAGCCCGAGGCGAGCCCCGAGGTATCGCTGGGATCAGTGCGTTGAGGTCTGCCGAAGGTGTCCGGCGGCCTTTCCTGTCTGGTCCCGTCGCATGGCCGTCATGGACAGCTCGGCGAGGCGAGGGAGGAAGGTCAGGTCCAGCTGATCGACCGGGTGCAGCAGGCCACGTTCGCAGGCCTCTGCCGTCCATACCGTGTAGCTGGCTCGCGGGTACGCCGTGTTGATGCCGATCTCGCCCTTCGGGATCGTGCCGTTGAATGGTGTCGGGATGCCTTCGGTGTTCCAGTAGTCCCACGCCTCAAGGGACTTCGCCTGCTCGAAGGCGAGATAGAGCTGTGGGTAACGGTCGATGATGCGCATCTCGAGGAAGACGAGCTGCCCTAGCAAGTGGGGCGCGGCCGTAGCGAGGGCGTCGAAGTCCGCGTCGCCGAAGGTGAAGGACGCCGCGTCCTGGCTGGGCGCGAGTGCCACGCTGGCGAACAGGTGTGACAGGCGTTGCCTGGTGAAGCGGGCCACCCCGGCGCTCAGGTCGGCCTCGATCTGTCCGACGAGTTGGAGGAGGCGTTCGTATCCCGGGTTGAAGCGGGACAGGTCGAAGAGCTTGTCCATGCCGTGAACCGCGGAGAACGCGAGCCGCTTGTAGAGGCGGTTGTTCATCTCTCTGAGCTGGGCGTATGCCTTGGTCTCGGGGGTCGTGGAGTGGAGCATCAGGTACTCGGAGAGCACCTCGAAGTAGAGGTAGCCGAGGAACGGGAAGGCCGGCACGGTGGCGGCGAGCTGGTCGATGAAGTCGGTGTCCGGCGTTGGTGTTCCGGTGGCGTTGGCGAGGGCGGTATCGAGGAAGGGGCCGCAGCCTGGACGCGTTGCAGGGCGGCGCGGCGGAGCTGGGTGTCCTCGTGTTCGGTGAGGAAGCTGCGGTAGGTGAGGTAGGTCCGCAGGTGGATGGCGCCGAGGCGGAGGTAGTCGATGCCCTTGGGCGGGACCGGGGCGTCGGGGGTGATCTCGAAGACAAGGGTGCGGGTGTGCTTCTTGGTCTCCAGGAGGTAGGAGCCGAGGTTGTGGGGGCGCAGGCCGGCGGGCTCCGGGGTGAGGGGCACGCAGTAGAGGGCGGCGACGAGGCAGCCGGTGGAGGCGTAGAGGTGGCCGCTGGTGCGGATGGCGTCGAGGGCGACGGTGGTGTGCATCAGGTGGATGGGGCGGCCGGAGGCGAGGGTCTCGGTCATGGCGTTGCCGCGCAGGAGCCAGCCGTTGGGGGTCTCGTGTTCGAGGTGGGATCGCCAGTCGGCTTCGGTCTCGGTGAGGCCAGCGGGCTCAGGGCGGGTGGGGTTGGTGGTGTGGTCGGTGTGGGCGTTGTCCCACTCGGCGTGCATGAGATGGCCTCCTACTGCGCGGGGTCGAGGATCTGGCGGGCGTGGATGAGCGCTCCGTGGTTGCTGGCGCCGTCGAGGCGAGCCTGTTCGCTGCGGACGACCAGGGCGTGGGCAACGGCATGGAGCCAGGTGGGCGGCACGAGCCGCAGGTGGGACGGGTCGGGCCACCAGCGGGCGAGGGGGAGCCGGTAGCGGTCCAGACAGTCGGCAGCCTTGAGCAGGTCGATCAGGTGCGGTGCTCGCTGGTAGACGCGGTTCTGTTGCACGGTGAAGCGCTCGTACGGCACGTCGTGGAGGCTGATCGCGGTGGCGGCCTGCGCGAGGACGTCCTGCGGCAGCTCCCGGCCGACCAGGCCGGTGACAGCGGCGTGGTTGCGGGTGAACCAGGCCGCTGCCCGCCGGCCGTGACCAGGGTCGTCGCGGTCGTTGTGACGCTGGCAGTCGTGGACGGCTGCGGCGGCGCACAGCGCGGCCCTGTGGTCGCGGTCGAGCCCGTACTCCTGGGCGAGGATCGATGAGAGCAGCGAGACCCGAGCGTTGTGCCGGACGCCGTGGATGGAGACGGCGCACCGGGGCTCCGCGAACCAGTTGACGTCTGGTACCAGCATGAGCGGCGGGTGTGGCAGGGTGGGCGGCGCGGCGGAGGCCTCGGGCCGCATACCGGCGATCCAGTCCAGGGTGGGCTGGTCCATGACCTGGTGGTCCGGAAGCATCCGGTTCTCGGCGAGTTCTCTGAGTGACGCGGCGCCCGAGCGGTGCGTTCGTTGGGCCATGTCTGTTTCCTCGAAGGGATGGGTTCGGTGGGCTTGAAGCTGGGCGTGGCGGTCCTGACCATGGGCACGCGGCCGAAGGAACTGGCCGAGCTGCTGGCCTCGGTGGAAATGCAGACCGTCCCGGCCGCGAAGGTCGTGGTGGTCGCCCAGGGCTGCCCGCTGCCGGAGCTCCCGACGTGGGTGGAAGGCGTCGAGCTGGCCGAGAACCTCGGGGTGACCGGCGGCCGGAACATGGCGCTGGAGCACCTGCGCGACGTGGACGTGGTGATCGACCTGGATGACGACGGTCTACTGGTCGCCGACGACGTGTTCGCGAGGATCGAGGCCCTGTACGAGGCCGACCCCCGGCTGGGCATCGTCTCCTTCCGGATCGCCGACGAGACCGGGCTGACCCAGCGCCGCCACGTTCCCCGGCTGCGGGCCGGCGATCCGATGCGCGGCGGCGAGGTGACGAGCTTCCTCGGCGGCGGCCATGGGCTGTCGACGAAGATGCTGAAGCAGGTCGGGGACTGGCCGGACGCGTTCTTCTTCGCGCACGAGGAGACCGACATGGCCTGGCGGGCACTCGACGCCGGCTGGCGGGTGCTGTACGCCCCGGAGCTGCTGCTGCAGCATCCGCGGACCAGTCCGACCCGGCACTCGTTTTTCTATCGGGTGAACGCCCGCAACCGCGTGTACCTCGCGCGCCGCCACCTGCCCGCCCTGCTGGTGCCGGTTTACCTCGGTGTGTGGGTGGCACTCACCATCGCCCGCACCCGGAACCTGGCTGGGCTGAAGGCGTGGTTCTCGGGCTTTGCCGAGGGCTGGCGCACACCGTGCGGGCGGCGCAAGCCGATGCGCTGGCGCACGGTGTGGACCATGACCCGGCTCGGCCGGCCCCCGATCATCTAGGCCGCAGCCGCCCGGCGCATCCACTTCGGGATCGCGCTGGGGTTCGCTCGCAGCCAGGCCACGTAGCGGGCGACGCCCTCCTCGATGTTGGTGGTCGGCCGCCAGCCCAGCAGTTCCTCCATCCGCTGGACCGAGGCGTACCCGCCCTCGGGGTCGCCGGGCGGCATCGGTGTCTCGACGAGCTGGGTGTCGGGGTAGTGGGCGCGGACCAGTTCGGCGACCTGTCGGATCGACGTGCCGGTGCCCGTACCGATGTTCACCGTCTCGTTGTGCGCGCGGGGCGAGGTCAGCGCGTGCAGGGTGCCGACGGCGATGTCGTCGACGTGGACCAGGTCACGGATCTGACGGCCGCCGCCGTTGAGCTGCAGCGGCAGGCCGAGCGCGGCCCGCATTGCGAACCAGGCGACCACCCAGGAGTGGCTGTTCTCCTTCACGATCTGCGGTTCACCGTAGACCGAGAAGTACCGCACGATCGCGTAGGAGCGGTCAGCCTTCCCGAGCACGGCGGCGGTCTGGTACTCGCCCCACACCTTGCTGTTCCCGTACACCGACACCGGCGAGACAGCGGCGTCCTCGACGAACCGAGGGCTGCCGTTGCCGTAGACGCTGGCCGAGGAGACGAAGACCATGCGCTGCACCCGCGTGGAGGCGGCGACGGCGTCGAGGACGTGCTGGGTGCCGATGATGTTGGAGTCGATGGCGTCCAGCGGCCGGCGCGTGCAGGCGGCGACGTCGGCCAGGGCGGCGGCGTGGATGACGTAGTCGCATTCGGTGATCACTCGGTTCATCAGGCCCTGTTCGGCGATGTCGCCGACGATGAAGTCCGGGTTGAAGGTGTCGATGCCGAAGCGCTCGCGGTACACCTCGGGCGGATAGGCGTCGAGCTTGCACACCGAGATGGCGCGTGCGCCGAGCTGGCGGAGCTGGGCCGTGATGCGGCTGCCGATCAGGCCGCCGGCCCCGGTGACCAGGACGGTCTTCCCGGCAAGCTGTTCAAGGGACATGAGGTGTTCCCTCCTGTGGTGAGCGTGGAGTGTTGGCGGATCAGTTAGCGCGGTGCCGCGGGCAGGCGCACTCGGGCCAGACCTCGATCCGGGCGACGTACTCGTCGGGGCCCGGGTCGGCGGCGATCACGCCGGAGTCGTCGTAGCGGGTGCCGTCCACCGCGACGCTGAACGTGCGGATGGTGAGACCCGGGCGACGCCTGGCGTGAGTGGCGCGGCCCTCTTCAGCAGTTGTGCTCGCCTCGCTATCCGCCGGGGACCGCGCTTCCGTCGTGCGTCGGGTCGTGGCGTTGTCCATCGGATCCCTCCCATTGCCGACCTCGGGTCGATGCGCCCGTGGCGCTGTACGGGGTGATCGGCCGGTGCTGCAAGCCGCCCCGATCTCACGCTTCGCTGTCAGTTGTGCGCGGATTGCGAAGTGTCGTCAGCATGGCTGCGGGCGGTGAGGCATGGATACGACATCGCTGCCGTCGTGGTGGCGTCATCACCGGGCGCTGGTTGGTGTGGCCGACGACGACGTGCGTCATGACCACCGTCATGGCTGCCGTCATCTGGCCCGAGAGCCCTCCGAACGGGTTTCCTGCCAGCCGACCATGGCTATCGTCAGAGCAGACGAACGGGGACGGAGAGGATCCGCAGTGGCCGAAACTCCCACGCTCTTAAGGGTCTTGACGCTGCAGCGACACTGGCAGGTCTACGAGACCTTCCGCCTCCGGTTCGAGGCGACGGCGAACTCGGCCGCCGAGCAGGAGAACGACCCCCCGGCTCCGGGGCCTGTCGGTCTCCAAGCGGCAGTTCGAGCGCTGGTACGGCGGTGCGGTGAAGACCCGCCCCTACCCGGACCAGTGCCGGGTGCTGGAGACGATGTTCGGCGTCAGCGTCGACCTGCTCCTCGCGCCCGCACCGGCCGCTTCCCTGCCCGCACCTGCGGTCGCCGCCTCCTTTGTCGTCCCGCCGCCACGGCCGGTCCCTGTCCTTCTCCCCTCCGAGCAGGCAGCGGTACTGCCTGCTGGCGGCCCGTCCAACAGCGAGACCCGCTTCGACGCACCATGGAATTGGAAAGGCAGGTCGCGATGGCGGCTCGTCGCGCACTTCGGTTCACCGCGATGGCGGAGGGCAGCAGCATCGGCCCGGAAACCCTGGGCCAGATCCACGACGAGGTGCGGCGGCTGACCGTCGCCTACCCCAGGCTGGCGCTGCCGACCCTGCTCGGCGACCTGGTCGAGGTCCAGGACCTCACCTTCCGGCTCCTGGAACACGGCCGGGTCAAGCCGCTGCAGGCCCGGGAGCTGTACCTGCTCGCCGGGATCACCTCCGGCATGCTCGCCGAGGCCAGCCACGACCTGGGCAACCCGAGCGCCGCGATGATGCAGGCCCGCACCGCCTTCGTCTGCGCCGACAACGCCGACCACCACGCCATGCGCGCCTGGGTCCGCTCGCTCCAGTCACTCATCTCCTACTGGGCGGGCCGCCCCGGCGTGGCCGCCGAGTACGCCTCCCTCGGGCAGAGCACGGCCGTCGACGTCCGCGGCACCACCAGCGTCTGGCTGGCCTGTCTCTCCGCCCGCGCCCACTCCCTCCTCGGCGACGGCGAGGGCGCCCGCTCCGCCATCCAGCAGGCCGAGGATGCCCGCGCGGCCGTCGAACCCGATGACCTCGACGCGTTCGGCGGCATCATGACCTTCCCAGTGCCTCGCCAGCTCTACTACGTCGCCGAGGCCACCGTGCAGCTCGGCGAGGATCCGGCGCTCGGCGAGAGCCAGTCCGAGGCTGCTGTCACCGCCTACCGCAACGCCTCCGAAGACGAGTGGGCCTTCGGTGACGAGGCCGGCGCCCAGACCGATCTCGCCCTCGCCCGCATCGCCCGGGGAGAGGTCGAAGGCGCTGCCGAGGCCGTCCGCCCGGTGCTCGACCTCCCTATCGAGCAGCGAAACTTCGGCATCGTCAGCAGCGCTCAGCGCGTCCACGCCGCGCTGAGCGCCGATGGCCGTCGCGACGCCATCGTGGGCGTCGACCTGCAGCAAGAGATCGAGGCCTTCACTGCGACCCCGACCTCGGTCCTCGTCCGGTGACCCCGCGGATAGGCTCCGCAGCCATGACCCCAGTTCACCTGGCTGGCCCCCGCCTGGCCCTGCGCGAAGTCGAACCCGAGGACACCGACGCCCTCCTGGCCATCTACGGCGACCCCGAGGCCACTCGGCACCTCAGCTTCGAACCCCGTACCCGCGAGCAGGTCCAGGCGATCACCGCCCGCTCCATCGCCTCCGCGAACGCCACCCCGCGAACCGAGTACTGCCTCGCCATCACCCGGCTCGGCGAGCACCGGCTGATCGGCTACGCGCGTCTGGCCACCGAGCCGCAGCAGGCCGCCACCATCGGCTTCGCCCTCCACCCGGCCGAGTGGGGCAAGGGCCTCGGCACGGAAACTGTCCACCTGCTGTGCGCCCTCGGCTTCAACACCCTGGGCCTGCACCGCATCTGGGCAGCCCGCTCACCGCTCAACGAGGCATCGGCGCGCACGCTGTTGCGGGCCGGCATGACGGAGGACGGGCGGATCCGCGACCACGTCTTCGTCCACGGCGCCTGGCGCGACTCGATCACCTACTCGATCCTGGAGCACGAGTGGTCGCCGAACGGCGTGCTGGGAATCGCCGCCGAGCGCGAGAGCTGAGTTCCGGGCCTACAGGCCTGGCAACGCAGCACCTTCGCGACCTCCCCGCTGGCCTTGGCTCCGGGGCCGTCCTCGCACCCCTGGGCGAGGGCAGATGCGTGTGCGGGCGCTAGGACCGTCCTTTGCGACAACTCGCTCCGTCAGGAGCGGGCCGGGGTAAGGATGACTTACCCCACAACTTGCTCCGGCTTCCGGCGGTCTGACCTGGGTCCGGATCACAGGTGAACTCTTGTAGCCAGGGACGCGGCCAATGCGCTGGCAGTGCTCTTTCTGGGCTTATGCAGACCAGATCACGGGACGTTTCGGCGTGCGGTGGAAGCGCGGAAAGCTGCTCGAAGGCCGGGCGTTCACGGCGAGGCGTACACGCGAGCCCCCTATTGGAGGGGGGCTCGCGCGTGAACGCGGGGTCGCGTGGACGGCGTGTGCGCCTCCGTGATCGCTCTACCTGCGGTTTCTTCGTCGAGCGTGGACGGTGTGAACGGCTTTCGCAGGGCTCTCTGCGGAAGGCGTCCGTGGACGGTCCCGTGTGCGGTCCACGCACGGAAGGTGCCCCGTGCTCACCGGCGGGCCGGTTGCGACGGTTGACGCTGCCCGCTGGCCGACGCGGTCACCCCAGTCTGTTCAGTCGGTCAGAGTGACCGGGGTGGCCGGAACCCCGGTCACTGCGGTCGGTCAGTACGACGTACTGACCGGGGACGTGGTCACCCGTGCTGTCCCCGGTCACTCCGGCCGTGGTGGCAGTCAGGAGACGGCCGTGATGTGTCGGGCGGACGGGCGATATCGGACTCGCCCCGGCGGAGCCCGACGAAGACGCGGCCTGAGCACGCGTTGGCTCAGAGCTCCTGATGTCCGAGGGCCCGACGGCGATGCCGTCGGGCCCTCGGCGCAGACGCGCGGCGGTGCACGCGGTCAGAACGGGGCTCAGGCAGCGGCTTCGACGCCGAGGTCGGCGAGCAGGCCGCGGATGCGCCGTTCGATCTCGTCGCGGATCGGGCGGACGGCGTCGATACCCTGGCCGGCCGGGTCGTCGAGCTTCCAGTCCAGGTACTGCTTGCCGGGGAAGTAGGGGCAGGCGTCGCCGCAGCCCATGGTGATCACCACGTCGGACGCCCGGACAGCCTCGGTGGTGAGCACCTTCGGGGTCTCGGCGGAGATGTCGATGCCGACCTCGGCCAGGGCCTCGACCACTGCCGGGTTCACGGTGTCGGCCGGGGCGGAGCCGGCGGAGCGGACCTCGACCCGGCCGCCGCCGAGGTGGGTGAGGAAGGCGGCGGCCATCTGGGATCGGCCGGCGTTGTGCACGCAGACGAACAGGACCGACGGGACGGTGGGGATGTTCACGGCAGGGTGCTTCCTTGGTCGCGGGATGCGGAGGTCGGGCGGTCAGCGGCCGGTGGTGGCGAGCGGGCGGTCGGGCCGTACGGCCGTCTCGTCATCGGACGCCGGAGTCGGCCGGCCGAACAGGACGGCCACCAGAGCGAGTCCGGCCACCAGGCCGACCATCTGGGCGGCGACGAACGGCAGGACGGAGGCGGGGGCGATTCCGGCGAAGGTGTCCGTGAACGCGCGGCCGATCGTGACCGCCGGGTTGGCGAAGCTGGTCGAAGAGGTGAACCAGTAGGCGGCGCCGATGTAGGAGGCGACCGCGACCGGAGCCAGGTGCGCGCGGCCGACTCTGCCCAGGCCGAAGATCAGCAGGACCAGCCCGGCGGTGGCGACGACCTCGCCCAGCCACAGGTGCGGGGCCGAGCGGTCGTGACCGGACCAGTGCACGAGCGGCTCGCCGAACATCGCGTCCGCCAGGACCGCGCCGCCGATCGCCCCGGCGACCTGGGCGGGCACGTAGGCGGCGACCTCCCGGAGGGTGAGGCCGTCGCCGTCGCGCCGACCGGTCCACCAGGCGGCGAGGGTGACCGCCGGGTTGAAGTGCGCGCCGGAGACCGGACCGAGCAGCAGGATGAGCACGCCGAGGCCGAAGACCGTGGCCAGAGAGTTGGCCAATAGCTGCACGCCCACGTCATGGGAGAGCTTGGTGGCCTGGATGCCGGAGCCGACGACGACGGCGACCAGCGCGGCGCTGCCGGTGAACTCGACGGCGGCCCGGCGGACGAGTGGTGCGGGCTGTGTCATCTGGGGGCTCCCTCGGCGGCTGGGGTCTGGAGCAGGGAGGAGAGCTGGGCCAGGGCGGTGGGCAGCACCCAGTAGTAGACCCACGTGCCGCGCCGCTCCGAGCCGACCAGGCCGGCCTCACGCAGCACCTTCAGGTGGTGGGAGATGGTCGGCTGGGAAACGTCGAACGGGCCGGTCAGATCGCAGACGCACGCCTCGCCGCCCTCGTGCGAGGCGATCAGCGACAGCAGTCGCAGCCGCACCGGGTCCGAGAGTGCCTTGAACATCCGGGCCAGGTCGACGGCGGCCTCTTCGTTCAGCGGCTCGCGGACCATCGGCGAGCAGCAGGCGACCGCCGCCTCGTCCTGGTCGAGCACCTTCAGATCCAGATTCGACATGCGTCTATGTTGACGCTCATCTAATCCGGTGGCAAGCTCGCCTGTATCGACAGATATCGATACAGGAACCCGGATCGGTGAGGACCGCCATGTCCCGTGTTCAGCTCGCCCTGCGCGTCGCCGACCTCGAAGGCTCCATCGCCTTCTACTCCAAGCTCTTCGGTGTCGAGCCCGCCAAGCGCCGCCCCGGCTACGCGAACTTCGCCATCGCCGAGCCCCCGCTCAAGCTCGTCCTCATCGAGGGCGAGGCCGGCGAGGACACCCGGCTCGACCACCTCGGCGTCGAGGTCGAGTCCACCGGGCAGGTCGCCGCCGCCACCGCCCGCCTCAAGGGCGCCGGTCTGGCCACCTTCGAGGAGAGCGACACCTCCTGCTGTTACGCGCTCCAGGGCAAGGTCTGGGTGACCGGCCCCGGCAAGGAGCCCTGGGAGGTCTACGTGGTCAAGGCCGATGCCGACACCCTCGGCAAGAGTGCGGACGGCGCACCGGACGCCTGCTGCACTGCCGACCCGCAGCATCTCGACCCCACTCGAAACCCGGCCGAGGCCGAGGTTGGCACGGACTGCGCCTGCGGGAGCTGACTCGCGGCGGCCCGCAGGCTGTCGGCGCCAGGGGCCAGAACCCCGACTGAGACCAAAACTGAGACCACGACGCGAAGAAGGCCCCGACCGGAAACCCGGTCGGGGCCTTCAACTGCCTTGTTAGGCAGAGGCGGAGGATACGAGATTCGAACTCGTGAGGGGTTGCCCCCAACACGCTTTCCAAGCGTGCGCCCTAGGCCTCTAGGCGAATCCTCCGTGGGAGAGCTTAGTACATGTTTTGGGGTGCTCGCGACCAGCTATCCCGCAGGCCGGGGGTGGGGGTGGCCTGTGGATCGTCGGGGCCGGGATCCGGTAGTGTGGGTGTCAGCCCCTCGTGTGGCGTCATCTCTCTGAACCCCCCCAGGGCCGGAAGGCAGCAAGGGTAGGAGGGCTCTGGCGGGTGCACGGGGGGTCTTTGCGTTCCCCGGGTCGTGCGGGTTCGGGCGGAGTGTGGGCCCGGGGGTGAAGGGGCGACGCGTTTGTCTGTCCGTCCCGATATCGTCGGTGGTGTGTCCCTAGCCCTGTACCGCCGCTATCGCCCCGAGACCTTCGCGGAGGTCATCGGGCAGGAGCACGTGACCGCTCCGCTCCAGCAGGCCCTGCGCAACAACAGGGTCAACCACGCGTACCTGTTCAGCGGGCCGCGCGGCTGTGGCAAGACGACGAGCGCGCGCATCCTGGCCCGTTGTCTGAACTGTGAGCAGGGGCCGACGCCGACGCCCTGCGGGGAGTGCCAGTCCTGTCGGGACCTCGCGACCGGCGGGCCCGGCTCGATCGACGTGATCGAGATCGACGCGGCCTCGCACGGTGGTGTGGACGACGCGCGCGAGCTGCGCGAGCGGGCCTTCTTCGCGCCGGTGCACAGCCGGTACAAGATCTTCATCCTGGACGAGGCACACATGGTGACCTCGGCCGGGTTCAACGCGCTGCTCAAGGTGGTCGAGGAGCCGCCGGAGCACCTCAAGTTCATCTTCGCGACCACCGAGCCGGAGAAGGTGATCGGGACGATCCGGTCCCGTACCCACCACTACCCGTTCCGGCTGGTCCCGCCCGGCACGCTGCGCGACTACCTGGCGGACGTCTGCCGTCGCGAGGACATCCAGGTCGAGGACCCGGTGTTCCCGCTGGTGGTACGGGCCGGCGCCGGCTCGGTGCGTGACTCGATGTCGGTCATGGACCAGCTGCTGGCCGGTGCCGGGGACGACGGCGTCACCTACCAGATGGCGACCGCGCTGCTCGGGTACACGGACTCCGCGCTGCTGGACGAGGTGGTGGACGCCTTCGCCGCGCACGACGGGGCGACGGTGTTCCAGGTGATCGACCGGGTGGTCGAGGGCGGGCACGACCCGCGTCGCTTCGTCACCGACCTGCTGGAGCGGCTGCGTGACCTGGTGATCCTCGCCACGGTGCCGGACGCGGGCGAGAAGGGGCTGATCGACGCCCCGGCGGACCGGGTCGCGGTGATGCAGGCGCAGGCGGACGCGTTCGGTGCGGCCGAGCTGAGCCGGGCGGCGGACATCGTCAACACCGGGCTGACCGAGATGCGCGGCAACGCGGCGCCCCGGCTGCAGCTGGAGCTGATCTGCGCCCGGGTGATGCTGCCGGGCGCGTACAGCGACGAGCTGTCGCTGCAGGCGCGTCTGGACAAGCTGGAGCGGCGGGCGGCGGCCGGCGGGTTCGCCGCCGCGGCGGGAGTGGCGCCGATGGCTCCCGCGGCCGCTCCGACGGGCGCTCCGATGGGCGTCCCGTCGATGGAGCCGCCCGCGCCCGTCGCGGCCCCGGCCCCGGTGGCCCAGGCCGTCGCGCCGCCGGTGGCCGCCCCCGTGCAGCCCGCCCCCGTGCAGGCCCCGCCGCCCCCGGCCCCCGCCGGGCCCGCTCCGGGCGCCTGGCCGATCCCGCGCAGCTTCCCGCCCGCGGGAGGCGCTCCGGCCCCCGCCGCCTCTCCCGCGTCGCAGCCGCAGACCGCCCCGGCGCCCGCGCCCGTCGCGGCACCGGCACCGGCACCGGCCCCCGTGCCCACGCCCGCCCCCGCAGTGGCCGCCCCCGGCGGTCAGCCGTCCGCGGCCGCGCAGCAGGGCGCCGCGCAGGTCCGGCAGCTGTGGCCGCAGATCCTGGAGGCGGTGAAGAACCGCCGCCGCTTCACCTGGATCCTGCTCAGCCAGAACGGCCAGGTGGCCGGGTTCGACGGCAGCGTGCTCCAGGTGTCGTTCATCAACGCCGGCGCCCGGGACAGCTTCGTCGGCAGCAACAGCGACGACGTGCTGCGCCAGGCGCTGGCCGACGCGCTGGGCGTGGACTGGCGGATCGAGTGCATCGTCGACCCGTCCGGCGGTGCCGGCGCGGCCCCGAGCGCCGCCCCCGCCGGTGGCGGCTGGGGGGCCCCGGCCCGTCCGGCGGCCGCCGCGCCGCCGATGGCCGCCCCCGCCCCCGCGCCGGCCCCGGCGCCGGTCCAGCAGGCCCCCGCCCCGGTGCAGCCCCAGCCCCAGGCGCAGGCCCCCGCGTCGGTCCAGGCCCCGCCGCCCGCGGCGGTGCCGCAGGCCCGTCCGGTGCAGTCGGTGGCCCCGGAGGACGACATCCCGGAGGAGGACGACCCGGACCTCAACGAGGAGGCGTTCTCCGGTCAGGAGCTGATCATCCGCGAGCTGGGCGCCACGGTGCTGGAGGAGATCCACCACCGCGGCAACTGAGCGGGCCCCGGGCCCGTAGGCTCGGCGGTGACGAACGACGAACCGCATGACAGCAAGGAGTGAGCCGTGTTCCCCGGTGGCGGTCAGCCCAACATGCAGCAGCTGCTCAAGCAGGCGCAGAAGATGCAGGAAGAGCTCGCCAAGGCCCAGCAGGAGCTGGCCGAGGCGAAGGTGAACGGTACGGCGGGCGGCGGCCTGGTCGAGGCCACCGTGACCGGTTCCGGTGAGCTGGTGGCGCTGACCATCGCCCCGGCCGCCGTCGACCCGGAGGACACCGAGACCCTGGCCGACCTGATCCTGGCGGCCGTTCGGGACGCCAACCAGGCCGCCCAGAAGATGCAGGCCGAGCGGATGGGCCCGCTCACCCAGGGCCTGGGCGGCGGCATCCCCGGCCTGCCGTTCTGATCTGACACAGGTCAGCGCCGCAGGTCGGCAAGCACGTCTGAGCCGCAGGGCAGGGCACGGGCAGGGCAGCGGCAGAACACGGGCCAGGGCGCCGGTCAGCGCCCGGTCCGTACAGCAGACGGTCTGGAGTTCACACGACGGACCAATGTGATTTCTGTGGGAGTCGGGCGTCGGGCGGTGTGTCCGGCGCCCGATTCGTTGGATGATGGCACCGGAGCTCCACCGACCATCCGAGGGAAGGCGCGACGTGTACGAGGGCGTGGTTCAGGACCTGATCGACGAACTGGGCAGGCTGCCCGGCGTCGGGCCCAAGAGCGCGCAGCGGATCGCCTTCCACGTGCTGCAGGCCGACCCGACGGACGTGCGCCGCCTCGCGCACGCGCTGCTGGAGGTCAAGGACAAGGTCCGCTTCTGCGTGGTCTGCGGCAACGTCGCGGAGGCCGAGCAGTGCCGGGTCTGCCTGGACCCGCGCCGCGACCTCGGCGTCATCTGCGTGGTCGAGGAGTCCAAGGACGTCGTCGCCATCGAGCGCACCCGTGAGTTCCGCGGCCGCTACCACGTGCTGGGCGGCGCGATCAGCCCCATCGAGGGCGTCGGCCCGGACGACCTGCGCATCCGCGAGCTGCTGTCGCGCCTCGCGGACGGCACGGTCACCGAGCTGATCCTGGCCACCGACCCCAACCTGGAGGGGGAGGCGACCGCCACCTATCTGGCCCGGCTCTGCAAGCCGATGGGCCTGAAGGTGACCCGCCTGGCGAGCGGCCTGCCCGTCGGCGGGGACCTGGAGTACGCGGACGAGGTCACCCTCGGCCGCGCCTTCGAAGGGAGACGACTGCTCGATGTCTGACCGGACGATCAACCAGCAGCCCCACGGGGAGCCCGAGACCCACGCCCCGCACACCCACGGCCACGGCTCGGAGCCGGACGACTTCGCCGTGCAGATCGCCGACTCGGTGGAGAGCTTCGTGCTCGCCGTCACCGAGGTCGCCAAGGGCGACGAACCGGGCAGCGCGGTCTCGCTGCTGCTCCTGGAGGTCTCCCAGCTGCTGCTGGCCGGCGGCCGGCTGGGCGCCATCGAGGACGTCGTCCCCGAGGACCGCTTCGAGCCCGACGCCGGTCCCGAGCCGGACGGCGAGCAGCTGCGCGAGCGCCTCGCCGCGCTGCTCGCGCCGATCGACGTCTACCACGAGGTCTTCGACCCGTACGGCCCGCCGGAGAAGCCGAACGCCTTCCGGATCTCGGACGACCTGGCCGGCGTGGTCAGCGAGCTCCAGCACGGCCTGACCCACTACCGCGAGGGCCGGGTCAGCGAGGCGCTCTGGTGGTGGCAGTTCTCGTACCTCTCCAACTGGGGCACGACCTGCACCGCGGTGCTGCGGGCGCTGCAGTCGCTGATCGCCCACGTCCGGCTGGACAGCCCGATCGGCGCGGTGCCCGACGGTGCGGACACCGACGACGACGGCCTCACCGACGAGCAGCTGGAGCAGCAGGCCGGTGATCTGATGGTGGCCGAGCTCGGTCTCGGGCGATAGCCCGTCCGGGTGGTGGGCCGCCCAGGTGGTGGGCCGCGGCGCACATGTGACGAATGCCTCAGCCATTCGCCCGGAAAAGAAATCCGGCCGTGGCGGCGTCCATCCGTCCGATGATTCTTCGGAACCGCGCCGAATGCCCCGCAGACCTGCCGGTGGCGCCCCGCCTGCCGTCGCTCACGTGCTGAAACGGCCGTCTCATCATATGGAAGACACCAGTCGGGACACCCCTGCTCGGTAGACTGACGCCGACCGCACCCCCCTCTCCCCCGGGGGGTACGGGGGCCTGGCGCCCCCGGAAAACGACACAAGTCGAGGAGCGCACGTGGGCCTTGTCGTGCAGAAGTACGGCGGCTCATCCGTTGCGGATGCCGAAGGCATCAAGCGCGTGGCCCGTCGAATCGTTGACGCCAAGAAGGCCGGCCATGAGGTCGTCGTCGTGGTGTCCGCGATGGGCGACACGACGGACGAGCTCATCGAACTCGCGGAGCAGGTGTCACCGCTTCCTGCCGGCCGCGAGTTCGACATGCTGCTGACCGCTGGAGAGCGCATCTCCATGGCGCTGCTGGCCATGGCGATCAAATCCCTGGGTCACGAGGCCCAGTCCTTCACGGGTAGTCAGGCCGGTGTCATCACCGACTCGGTCCACAACAAGGCGCGCATCATCGACGTGACGCCGGGTCGCATCCGCACTGCCCTGGACGAGGGCAACATCGCGATCGTGGCCGGCTTCCAGGGCGTGTCCCAGAGCAGCAAGGACATCACCACGCTGGGCCGCGGCGGCTCGGACACCACGGCCGTCGCCCTCGCGGCGGCGCTCAAGGCCGAGGTCTGCGAGATCTACACCGACGTGGACGGCGTGTTCACCGCCGACCCGCGCGTGGTGAAGAAGGCCCGCAAGATCGACTGGATCGCGTACGAGGACATGCTGGAGCTGGCCTCGTCCGGTTCCAAGGTGCTGCTCGACCGCTGTGTGGAGTACGCCCGCCGCTACAACATCCCGATTCACGTACGCTCGTCCTTCTCGGGTCTTCCCGGGACGATCGTCAGCAACGACAACCCGAACAAGCCCGAAGGGGGCGAGATGGAGCAGGCCATCATCTCCGGAGTCGCCCACGACACCTCCGAGGCCAAGGTCACGGTCGTCGGGGTGCCCGACAAGCCGGGCGAGGCGGCGCGCATCTTCCGTGCCATCGCCGACGCCGAGGTCAACATCGACATGGTGGTGCAGAACGTCTCCGCCGCGTCGACCGGCCTGACCGACATCTCCTTCACCCTGCCCAAGACCGAGGGCCAGAAGGCCATCGACGCGCTCGGCCGGGTCAAGGAGGGCATCGGCTACGAGTCGCTGCGCTACGACGACGCGATCGGCAAGATCTCGCTGGTCGGCGCCGGCATGCGCTCCAACCCGGGCGTCACCGCGACCTTCTTCGAGGCGCTGTCCGCCGCGGGCGTGAACATCGAGCTGATCTCCACCTCGGAGATCCGCATCTCGGTGGTCACCCGCGCCGACGACGTGCCGGAGGCGGTCCGCGCCGTGCACAGCGCCTTCGGCCTGGACAGCGAGTCGGACGAGGCCGTCGTCTACGGCGGCACCGGGCGATGACCCGGCAGCCGGGCAGGGGCTCCGGGCGATGACCCGGCGTCCGAACCTCGCCGTCGTCGGCGCCACCGGCGCGGTCGGCGAGGTGCTGCTCGGCCTGCTCTCCCTCCGTCAGGACATCTGGGGCGAGGTCCGACTCGTCGCCTCCCCGCGTTCGGCCGGCCGCGCGCCGGTCGTGCGCGGGGAGGCTGTCGGGGTCGTCCCGCTGACGGAGGAGGCCTTCGCCGGGATCGACGTCGCCGTGTTCGCCGTCCCCGACCAGGTGTCCGCCCAGTGGGCGCCGATCGCGGCATCCAAGGGCGTCGTGGTGGTCGACGACTCGGCCGCCTTCCGTACCCGCGGGGACGTGCCGCTGGTCGTCCCCGAGGTCAACGCGGCCGCGCTGCGGATCCGTCCGCGCGGCATCGTGGCCAGCCCGGCCGGCACCACGCTCGCACTGGTCGCGGCGGTCGGCGCGCTGCACGCCGAGTACGGGCTGGAGCAGCTGGTCGTCGCCACCTACCAGGCCGCCAGCGGTGAGGGCCGCGAGGGCGTCGCCGCGCTGCGCGAGCAGACCACGCTGGTGGCCGGCACCGAGGTCGGCCGGCAGACCGGCGACCTGCGCGCCGTGATCGCCGACGACGGGCCGTTCGCCGCCCCGCTCGTCCTCAACGCCGTGCCCTGGACCGGCGGCCTGCGCGAGGGCGGCTGGTCCGCCCAGGAGCTGGGCCTGCGCGACGAGGCCCGCAAGATCCTCGGCCTGCCCGCCCTGAGGGTCTCCGCGACCTGCGTGCGCATCCCGGTGGTGCGCACCCACGCGCTGGCCGTGCACGCGCGCTTCGAACGCGAGGTCAGCCAGGAGCACGCGCAGGACATCCTGCGCGAGACGCCCGGTGTGGTCCTCTACGACGATCCGGCGGCCGGGGAGTTCCCGACGCCGAACGACGTGGTCGGCACCGACCCGGTCTGGGTCGGGCGGGTGCGCCGGGCGCTGGACGAGCCGGACGCGCTCGATCTCTTCCTCTGCGGCGACAACCTGCGCAAGGGCGCCGCGCTGAACCTGGTGCAGATCGCCGAGCTGGTGGCCCGTGAGCTGACGGCGGGGGAGGAACGGGCCCTCGACACCCCGGACGGGCCCTCGGAGCGCCGGACCTGAGGGTCCCTTGTGCCCGGGGATGTCCGCACCTGTGTCCGCTCCTCGACACAATCTGTCCGGAATCCCGTGGGAATCCCCTGGAGGCCTCTTCCGCCGATGCGGAAGAATGGCCCCCGGGCTGGGCAACCATGACAGGGGATCGAGTGTCCAACGGGCGTGGCGAACGTGATGGTGGGGGCAAGGGCGGGCATCCCGGCGAGAGCCGCGGTGGCCTTCCCCTCGCGCGCCCCGTGGTCTTCGAGTAGGCCGGAAGACGACCAGATGACGGCGGCCGCACGCGGTGCGGCGGACTCCGGCGCGGGTACCGACGCGGGTACCAGCGAGGACCTGCTCACCGAGACCTACCAGGCGCACTACCGCTCGCTGCTGCGGCTTGCCGCGCTGCTCCTGGACGACCTCTCCACCTGTGAGGACGTCGTGCAGGAGGCCTTCATTCGGGTGCACGCCGCCCGGCGCCGGGTGCGCGAACCCGAGAAGACCCTGGCCTACCTGCGGCAGACCGTGGTGAACCTGTCGCGCTCCACGCTGCGCCGCCGCATCCTCGGTCTGCGACTGCTGCCGAAGCCCATGCCTGACATGGCCAGTGCAGAAGAAGGTGCCTACGATGCCTTGGAGCGCGACCAGTTGAAGGCCGCGCTGCGTGGTCTGCAACGCCGTCAGCGGGAGGTTCTGGTGCTGCGTTACTTCGTGGACATGACGGAGGCGCAGGTCGCCGAGACCCTGGGCATCTCGCTCGGCTCCGTGAAGGCCTACGGATCACGCGGACTCGCCGCCCTCCGGACCCAGATGGAGGCCGGACATGGCTGACGGCGCCTGGCAGCGGCCCGGGGACGACGACCTCTCGGGTCTCTCCTCCGAGGAGCGGGCACTGCGTGAGCTGATGCACCACGCGGTGGCCGGGATCCAGCCCGAGTCCGGCGCCCTGCCCCGCATCCGTCAGGCCGTACCCCGGCGCCAGGCCGCCCGGCGCGGGGCCTGGACCGGCGCGGCGGCGCTGGCCCTGGCCGTCGCGGTCGCCCTGCCCGTCCTGCACGACGGGGACCACCTCGGGCTCTCCGGCGGGCCCGGCTCGGCCGAGGCCCAGAGCCCGACCCCCACCGCTCCCGGCGGCAGGACGGGCGGCGGGTCCGCCGGCACCGGCGCGGCGGTGCACACCGGCCCGAGCGGCACCGGGGACACCGCGTCCTCCTCGGGCACCGCCTCCGCGTCGCCCAGCCCCGGCGTGGACACCACCCGGCCGGGCCTCACCCCCACCCCCACCGGGGCCCCCGGCACCGGGGACGGCGGGATCGTCCCGCTCTGCACCCGGACGGACCTCGGACAGGGCACCGCGCAGGTCGGTGCGGCGGACGGGCAGGGGCGGATCTACGGCTCCTTCACCGTCTACAACGTCTCCGGGCGCAGCTGCCGCCTCGGCGGACCGGGCGCGGTGGCCGTCACCGAGGTCAGCGGCGCCGACCGCAGCCGGGTCCGTACGGCCGACCACACCCCCGGCGACCCGGCGGGCAGTCTGCCCGCGATGGACACCGAGCCACCCGTACTGGCGCCGCAGGCCGGGTACCGGGTGCCGTTCGCGTGGATCCCCGACCAGGGCTGCGGCTCCGGCGGCTCCGGCGGCACCGCGACCAGCGCGCCCACCGGCGCCAACCAGGTGGCCCTGACCACCCAGGCCCCCGGTGCCGCCTCGGACGCCCCCGCCTCCGGCAACTCGGCGGCCCCGAACTCCAACCCGCAGGCCAGCGCGACGCCGACCTCCGGTCCCACCCCGGCGCCCAGCCCGACCGCCACCCCGACCGGCAGCCCCACCACCGGCCCGGCCACCGCCACCATCGCCCACACCCCAGCGCCGGGCAGCCCGGCGGCCGCGACGGCCTCGCTGCCGGTCGCCTGCGGGGGGACGCTCTACCGGGGCGGGGTGCAGTCCACGGGCGGGGCGGCCGCCCCGCCGTCGGGGACGCCGGCGGCGGGCTGAGCAGGGCGCTCCCGGGCTCCGCTTCTCGGGCTCGGCTCCTTGGGGCTCCCGCGTCTCCCGCGTCTCCCGCGTCTCCCGCGCCCGGCGGTCCCCCCGTCCTCGGCGGACCCCGTGGTCCGGGACGGTGTGAGGAATGGTTACCGTGGGGGGTGTGTACCGGTTCCTCCTGACTCCGCGCTGGCTCAGCGGCACCGCACTGGCCATGGCGGCCGTGGCGGTGTGCGTCTGGCTGGGCACCTGGCAGCTCGGCCGATTCGAGGACCGCGTCACCGTGCACCAGGAGACCAAGCAGTCCCTCACCGCTTCGAGTGACGCAAAGCCGATCGACGACCTGCTCACCCAGGCCAGCCCGCAGGTGACCACACAGACCGTCGGCAAGCCCGTCACGGTGACCGGCAGCTATGACACCGAGCACCAACTCCTCGTCCCCAACCGGGTGCTGGGCGACAAGCAGGGCTACTACGTGCTCACCCCGCTGCGCACCGCCGACGGACACGCCGTCGCCGTGGTGCGGGGCTGGGTGCCCGGCGCCCCGTCCGGGGCCGTGGCCGAGGCGCCGCCGACCGGACCGGTGACGGTGACCGGACGGCTGCAGGCCAACGAGGCGGTGGGCAGCAACGGCGCGGTGGCGGGTGGTCGGCCCGCCGGGCAGCTCGGCATGATCAACCGGGCCTCGCTGCTGAACGTCCTCGAATACGACGGCTGGTACGACGGCTGGGTGGCCGCCGACCAGGTGCCCACCGGGCTGACGGCCGTGCCGACCGTGCAGCCGCAGGGCGGCGACGGGCTCACCCTGCGCGCCTTCCAGAACCTGGGCTACACCCTGGAGTGGTTCGTCTTCGCGGGCTTCGTGGTCTTCATGTGGTTCCGCCTGCTGCGCCGCGAGGTGGAGGCGGAGCAGGACCGGGCCCTCGGGCTGGACCCGGTCCTGGACTGACCCTTCGGAGCCCTACCGGGTGGGCTTGCCGGGCGCGGGCACCGGCTTGGCCGGGGTCGCGACCGCCGATGGGGTCGTGGTCGGGGTCGCGGTCGGGGTCGCGGTGGGAGCCGGCGGCTGGGCCGACGGCTGACCCGGTGTCTGCGAGGGGACGGCCGGGCCGACGCCGCCGAACGGCGTCGACATGTCGTCGTCCTCCTCGGGTACTGCGTTGTCGCAGTGGCCGCGACCGCCGGCCCCGCCCGAGTCGTAGTGGTCGATGTGGTGGTGCACGGTGCGCCCGTTCGACCCCTTGGACCCCTTCGAGCCCTTAGAGCCCTTCGATCCCGAGCCGGACGACCCCTTCGACCCGCTGGACCCCTTCGACCCGCTGGACCCCTTCGACCCGCTGGAGCCCTTGGCCAGCTGGACCGTGCCGTCGCCGGGCTGGTACGCCGCCCGGACGACGAACGAGCCGACCCCGGCCCCCGCCGCGCCCGCCTTCGTCGCCGTGGCGAGCGGCGCGCCGGGCACGGCGCCCGCCGGGGGCGTCGAGGCGCCCGCCGTCGGAGCGGGCGGCACGGGCGGCACGGTTGGCACGGCGGCCGTGGGGCTGGGCAGCACGGGACCGACCGGGGGCGGGCAGGCCGCCTCGGCGGCGTGCGAGCCCGAGCAGCCGGTGAGCACCAGCGCCCCCGCCACTGCCGCTCCCGCGAGCGTCAGCGGACGCCTCACCCAGCCCCTCCCACGGCCCCGCCGGGCATGCCGAGGTGGCGCCGGACGAAGTCGATCTCCAGCCGCAGCTGCTTGATCCGCTCCTCCACCACCAGCGACCCGTGCCCGGCGTCGTACCGGTACACCTCGTGCGGCTTGCCGAGCCGCCCCAGCTGCTCGACGTAGTTGTCGATCTGCCGGATCGGGCAGCGCGGGTCGTTCACCCCGGCGCTGATGTAGACCGGCACCCGCACCTGCTCGACGTAGGTCAGCGGCGAGGAGGCGGTGAAGCGCTCCGGGACCTCCTCCGGGGTGCCGCCGAAGAGCGTGCGGTCCAGCGACTTCAGCGCCTCCATCTCGTCGGCGTACGCGGCGTGGTAGTCCGCGACCGGTACGGCGGCGACGCCGAGCGACCAGCTCTCCGGCTGGACGCCCAGGCCGAGCAGGGTCAGGTAGCCGCCCCAGCTGCCGCCGGTCAGCACCAGGCGCTGCGGGTCGGCCAGGCCGTCGGAGACCGCCCACTCCCGTACGGCGGCGATGTCCTCCAGCTCGATCAGGCCGACCCGCTCGTGCAGCGCGTCGGTCCAGGCCTGCCCGTAACCGGTCGAGCCCCGGTAGTTGACCCGGACCACCGCGAAGCCGTGGTCCAGCCAGGCGGCCGGACCGGCGGCGAAGGAGTCGCTGTCGTGGTGGGTCGGGCCGCCGTGGATCTCGAAGACGGTCGGCAGCGGGCCGTCACTGGGGGCGTGGCCGGCCGGGCGCTGCACCAGGGCGTGCACCCGCCCGCCGGGGCCGTCCACCCAGACGTCCTCGACCGGGACGGAACCGGGCGGCACCGGACCCGGCGCCCGCAGCACGACCGCACCGGCGGTGGAGCGGACGGCGGAGGGCTCGGCGGCGGAGGACCACAGGTACTCCACGGTGCCGTCCGGACGGGCGGTGGCGCCGCCGACGGTGCCGCGCGGGGTGTCCAGGCGGGTCAGCCGGCCGTCCGCGAGCGAGTACGAGAACAGCTCGCTGCGGGCCTCGTACTCGTGCTCGACCAGCAGCTCCCCGGCCCCGGGGCGCCACTGCGCGGAGACGTCGCCGGGCAGCTCGCGGCCCTGCTCGTCGCGCAGCGGGAGGGCGGTCTCGGCGCCGGTGGTGACGTCCCAGATCATCGGCTCCCAGCGGCCGGTGCGCTGGTGGGCGACCAGCAGGCGGGTGTCGCCCTCGACCGGGGCGAAGCCCAGGCAGGCGACGCCGCGCGGCTCGTCCCGGCCGGTCACCTCGTCCAGCTCGGCGACCGTCTCGATGCCGTCCCCGCCGAGGCGGACCACGCGGATCGCGGAGTGCATCGCGTCGCCGTGCTCGGTGTGGTCGATGGCGAGCAGGGTGCCGTCGTGGCTCAGGCCGCCGACACCGCCGTACTCCTCGTGCCGGTAGATCTCGACCGGCTCGGCGGCGCCGGGGCGGCGCAGGTGCAGGGTGGTGCCGTCCTCGTCGGTGGAACGGCCGACGACCACCGTCCCGTCGCGGCCGAGGGCCAGGCCGGCCGAGTAGGAGGGGGCGAGACCGGGCACGGCCTCCTCGTCCGGGCCGCCCGCGAAGGGCTGGCGGCGCCAGACGCCGAACTCGTCGCCGTCGTGGTCGTCGAACCACCAGACCCAGGCGCCGTCCGGGGACAGCTCGGCGTCGGTGGTGCCGTTCGGGCGGTCGGTGACCTGACGGTGGGTTCCGGTGGCGCGGTCCCAGGCGTAGACCTCGTAGGTGCCGGTCGAGTTGGACACGTACAGGGCCCGGTCGGGGGCGTCCTCGGCCCAGTCCGGCAGCGACACCCGGGCCGCCCTGAAGCGCTGCTCCCACGCCGGTACGGCGCTCTTCTCCTCGCTCATCCGACCATCCAACCCGATCGGTGGGAGGGAACGGAACCGGCGGGTGGGTTCGATCCACCCGCCGGTTCCGTTCCTTCCGTTCCTTCCGTTCGCTCCGTTCCGTTCCGTTCCCGGGACGTTCACGAACGCCCGGGTCCTGAGAACGCCCGGGGTTCCAACCGCGCCCGGGTTCTAACCGCGCCCGGGGCTCTGGGAACGCCCGGCCGTGCGCGGCAGCAGCCGGACCAGTCCCACGAGGACCAGCTCCAGCACCGCGAGCGCCGTCACGCTGCGGCCGAAGGCGGCGGTCGCGTCGCCCGCGCCGTAGTAGACCAGGCCGATCAGCGCGATCCCGACGGCGCCGCCGACCTGCTGCACGGTCGACACCACCCCGGCCGCCGAACCGGCCAGCTGCGGCTCGACGGCCGCCAGGGCGACGGTGGTGACCGGGGCGATCACCAGGCCCATGCCGAGGCCGTCGACGAACAGCCCGGGCGCCAGCCACCAGGCGCTGCCGTCCGCCGCGCCGTAGGCGGCGAGGGCGAGCAGGCCCAGCCCGGCGGCCATCAGCAGGCCGCCGACGGTGATCGTGCGCGGCTCGCCGAGCCGGGCGGTGACCAGGTGGGTGGTGTTGGAGGTGATCAGGTAGCCGAGGCCGATCGCGGTGAACACCAGTCCGGCGCCGAGCGCGTCCAGGCCGCGGCCGAACTGCAGGTGCAGGGCGAGCACCAGGAAGAAGGAGGCCTGGCCGAGCCAGAAGGCGAGCTGGGCGAGCAGTCCGGCGCTGAACGCGCGGCTGCGGAACAGCCGGGTGTCGACCAGCGGGGCTGCGTCGCCGATGTGGGTGGTGGTCCGCGTGGCACGCGTGGTGCGGTGCTGGTGGACGGCGAAGGCGGTGAGCAGGGCGAGCGAGGCGGCGAGGCAGAGCCCGGTCCACAGCGGCCAGTCGAGCCCCGGCCCCTGGATCAGCGGCAGCACCAGGGCGGTCAGCCCGAGGGTGACCAGCAGGACGCCGACCGGGTCCAGGCCGGGCCGCTGCGGGGCACGCGACTCCGGCAGGCAGCGGCGGACGAGGGCGAGGGCGGCCAGACCGATCGGCAGGTTGATCAGGAAGCAGCTGCGCCAGCCGAGGCCGAGGAGGTCCGCGCGGATCAGCAGCCCGCCGATCAGCTGACCGAACACCGCGCCGACGCCCATCGTCAGCCCGTACCGGGCGAAGGCCCGCGCCTGCGCCGCGCCGCTGAAGGCGGTCCGCAGGATCGCCAGCACCTGCGGGCCCATCAGCGCCGCCGCCAGGCCCTGGACGACCCGGGAGCCGACCAGGGCGCCTGCGGTGGGGGCGAGGCCGCAGGCGGCGGAGGCGAGGGTGAACAGGGCCAGGCCGAGCACGAACACCCGGCGGCGGCCGTAGCGGTCGCCGAGCCGGCCGGCGGTGACCAGCCCGGCCGCCAGGGCCAGGCTGAACCCGGCCATCACCCACTGGACGGCGGCGGGGCCGGCACCCAGGTCGGCCTGGAGGGAGGGGACGGCGACGTTGACGACGAAGACGTCGAGGGCGGTCATGAATGTGGCGGTCAGGACGACCAGCAGCAGGCCCTTGGGGGCCGTGGCTGTCTTCGGCGCAGCGACGGCCGCGGCTTCGGCCGACCGCCGGGTGTCCAGGGCGGTGCTCATCTCGGGCTCTCCTCAAGGGCTCGGGGCTCGGGGCGGGGTCCGGGGTCCGGGCTCGGGGGCCGGGTTCGGGGTTCGGGCTCGGGTTCCGGTTCCCGTTCCGGGTCGTTCGGGGAGGGGCGCCGTCGGGTGGCCCGGCGGCGCCCCTCCGGGCGGGTCGCGCCAGCGGCTCAGGCGCCCGGCACGCGGTCCAGGAAGCCGTACACGGCGCCGATCCGGCCGTCCGGGGTGGCCGCCAGCACGTCGAAGCCGATCACCACCGGCTCGGCGCCAGCCGGGCCGAGGTTCCAGGTGAACCGGGCGATGTCGTGGTGCGCGTCCACCGGGCCGAGAGTGAACTCCAGCCCCGGGAACTGGGCCTGGGCCGCGCCGATCAGCGCGTCGATCGCGTCCCGGCCGGCGACGGCGGCCAGCGGGTCGGTGTAGCGGCCGTCCTCGGCCCAGACCTCGTCGATCAGCTTGCGGCGGGCCGCCGGGTCGGTCTCGTTCCAGACCGCGAGGTAGCGCTCGGCGAGCTGCTGGAGGGCGGCGACGGTGATCTCGGTCATGGCTGTCTCCCGTGTTCCGGTGGGTGGTTGGGCGGGTCGTTCCCGCTGCTCAACCAAGGTATGGACGGGCCGGGCCGGGCGAATCAGTCACGTATAGGCATGGCGGTACGTAGCTCTCGCCGCGGGGTACCGGCGGCCGGCTGGGTAGGGTCGGGGGCATGCTGTACGGGAGGGAACACGAACAGGCCGCCGTGGCAGGACTGTTGGCGGCGGCGGCGAGGGACGGACGCAGCGGGGTCCTGCTGCTGCGCGGCGAGGCGGGGATCGGCAAGACCGCGCTGCTCGACGACGCCGTCGCGCGGGCCGGGGCGGGTTTCCGGGTGATCCGGGCGGCCGGCGTCGAGTACGAGGCCGAACTGCCCTTCGCCGGGCTGAGCCTGCTGCTCGCCCCCGGTCTGGGTCGGCTGGACGCCCTGCCCGGGCCGCAACGGCGGTCCCTGGAAGCGGCGTTCGGGCTCGGCGACTCGTCGACGGCGACTGCGGACCGGCTGCTGGTCGGCCTCGCCACCCTCGGACTGCTCGCTGAACTCGCCTCCGAACAACCGCTGTTGTGCGTGATCGACGACGTGCAGTGGCTGGACCGCGCCTCCCTGGACGCGCTGCTGCTGGCCGCCCGGCGGCTCCAGGCCGAGGGGGTCGCCCTGCTGCTCGCCGCCCGCACCGAGGGCGGTGCCTCCGCGGAGCGGCAACTCGGCCTCCCCGAACTGCGGGTGAGCGGCCTGTCCGAGACCGACGCCACCCGCCTGCTGGCGCACCGGGCCGGTCCCGACCTGCCCGCCGCCGTCCGCGACCGACTGCTCGCCGAGGCCGCCGGCAACCCGCTCGCCCTCGCCGAACTCCCGGTCACCGCCGGGCCGCAGCCGCACACCGCGGGCGGGCTACCGCTCACCAGCCGGCTGCTGATCGCCTTCCACGGCCAGGTCACCGGCCTGCCCCCGGCCACCCAGGCCCTGCTGCTGATCGCCGCCGCCGAGGAGAGCGGCGAGCTGGACGTCGTGCTGCCCGCCGCGGCCGCGCTCGGCGTCGGTGCCGAACAGCTCACCCCCGCCGAGGAATCCGGCCTGGTGACGGTCACCGCCGACCGTCGGATCGCGTTCCGCCACCCACTGCTGCGCTCCGCGATCCTGCAACGCGCACCACACCACCAGCGGCTGACGGTCCACCGGACCATCGCCGAGGCGCTGCCCGACGGCGACCGCCGCACCTGGCACCGCGCCCTCGCCGCCACCTCCCCCGACGCCGACCTCGCCGACGCACTGGAACGCACCGCCGTCCGCGCCGAGCGCCGCGGCGGCCACGGCGGCGCCGCCGCGTACGAGCGCGCCGCCCGGCTCACCCCCGACCGCGACGCCGCCACCCGCCGGCTCGTCCTGGCGGCCGAAGCCGCCACCGAGGAAGGCGAGTTGGCACGGGCCGAGGCGCTCGCGGACGAGGCCGCCGGCCGCACCGACAACGTCCTCGCGCACGCCCTGCTGGACCAGGTCCGGGCCACCGCGCACTTCTGGCGCGGCTCGTACCCGACGGCGAACCGGCTGCTGCTCGACGCCGCCGGTACGGACATCGAGCCCTCGCACGCCGCCCGGATGCTGTTCCAGGCCTTCCACGCCGCCTGGTACGCAGGGGAGGAGGCGGTGGTCGCGGTGCTCGACCGGCTCGGCGCCCTCCCGCTCGCCCCCGACGACCCCCTGGCCCCGCTCGCCCGCCACCTGCCCGCCGCCGTCCTCCCGGCCCTCGGCAGACCCGCCGGGCCCCTGCCGCCCGTCCGGGAGAGCGCCGGGGCCGCCCGCCGGGCCGGCGCCGAGACCCCCGTCGACCTCGTCCAGCTCTGTGGCGCCACCCTCATCCTCGGCCGCGACGAGGAGACCGTCGAACTCGGCGGCGAACTGGTCGCCGAGGCCCGCGCCAAGGGCACCGTCGGGGTGATGCCCACCCTGCAGTTCTTCCTCGCCGAGGCCGAGCTCTTCCACGGCCGCCACGCCGACGCCGAACTCACCGCCACCGAGGCCCTCGCCCTCGCCCGGGACACCGGCCAGCACCAGTGGGTCAGCCAACTCAGCGCCCTGCTGGCCTACCTGGCCGCCCTGGACGGCCGCACCGAGCGCTGCACCGAACTGGCCACCACCGCCCTCGCCACCACCGGCCCGCAGACCGCCGCCCCCGCCGCCGGCCGCCCCTGGGCCCACTGGGCACTCGCCCTGCTCGACCTCGGCCAGGGCCGCGCCGCCGGCGCCGCGGACCGCCTCCACCCCCTCACCACCGGTCCGCACCGCCACCACGTCTGCGCCACCCGCGCCGTCCCCGACCTGGTCGAGGCCGCCGTCCGCCTCGGCACCCCGGACCGCGCCGCCGAACCCTACGAACGCTTCGCCCGCTGGACCGCCGCCGCCGACCGCCCCTGGGCCGAAGCCCTACGCCTGCGCTGCCAGGCCCTCCTCGGCCCCGACGAACTCGCCGAACCGGCCTACCGCGCGGCCCTCGACCTCCACGCCACCACCCACCGCCCCTTCGAACACGCCCGCACCGCCCTCCTCTACGGCGAATGGCTCCGCCGCACCCGCCGCCGCACCGACGCCCGCCCCCACCTCCACTTCGCCCTGGAAACCTTCGACCGCCTCGCCGCCCACCCCTGGTCCACCCGCGCCCGCACCGAACTCTCCGCCACCGGCACCCCCGCCCCCGACACCCCGCTCTCCCCACAGAGCCTGCAGACCCCGCTGACCCCTCAAGAACTCCAGATCGCCCGCCTGGCCGCCCAAGGCCTCACCAACCGCGACATCGCCGCCCAACTCTTCCTGAGCCCCCGCACCGTCGCCCACCACCTCTACAAGGCCTACCCCAAGCTGGGCATCACCTCCCGCACAGCCCTCGCGTCCGTGCTCTGACGCCGCCAAATGGACGGGGCCCTGCCAATGAGATTCGGCAGGGCCCCGTCCATTCAGTTTTCGGCGTCGATGTCATCGCTTGATGCACCATCTGTGGAGTGCTTCCAGCCTTCCGAATAGTGCTCTCGGTGATAGGCCAGATGCGCTCGGTCTATCTGGTGGTCGGGAGCCTCGCGCAGTCTTCCGATCGCGGTACCTGCAGCGTGATCAGTAATCGTCAGATCGTCGGCAATTGTTAGGGTGCCGAAGTCGAACAGGGTGTGGTGGTTGGGACAGAGACAGAGCACATTGCCGGCGACATCAGGGCCGGAGTGCGGCTGCCCCAAGCCGCGGATGTGGGCCGCCTCAGCGTAGGCGCCCGTAGGGGTGCGGAGCCGGGCGCCGCACACCTGGCAGGTGAAGTCGTGCGTCTGCTTGACGAATTCTGCCACCTTGGTGCTGCGAATGACCCGTTGGAACGTCGCTTCTGTGCGAGTCGGCTTTGTCCGGCCAATGGGCTCGATCAGCGACTGGCCTGAAGTTTCCTTCTTGGCGTAGTCGCGTTGCACCAGTCGATAACGCCAGATCCGAAAACCGGAACGACCAACATCGCTCCAGGAATCCTCGACGTGGAAGAGCCCGTCGTAACGATAGCTAGGCTGAGCCGATCGTTTGGAGCCATGCCGAACCGCGCGAACAACCCGCACCGGCGCACCTGTCGCCTGGCTCGTCACAAGGGCTGCATTGCCAAGCGTGAGCGTCTGGTCGCGCACCTGTCGACCTGTATCAGGATCGCGTCCGCCCTGCCCCGTGTAGACGATGACGTCGCCGTCGTCCTCATCGTCCTCGTAGCCTCCGGAGACGACGATGGACTCGGCCCCGAGCAACGCCGTGCCGCAGATCCCCGCTTGCAGTGGCCGGTGCACCTTGGCATTCGCCAGTGCGCGCCGGTTGACGAAGCTGCGCCCGACTTCTATCCCTGGCACAGATCCAAAGCCGTCAAAGTTGGTAAACATGGCGGGAAGAGCGTCGTTCGGCAAAGCTCTGGGCCTCTCAGCGACAAAGAACCGATGTACCAGGGGTCGACCTTCGTATCGCGAAACGCATGCAGGCCCAACACAGTTCCGCTGCCGGAAGCTGACTAACCGCCCACCCGAGGTCTCCCTGTCGGTAGCTCGCCCAGCGCTTGTGCCAGCAGGCGAAGTCTCCGGTGGGTGAGCTCATCGCCTCGTCGGGGGGCATGGTCGGCGAGTTGTAGATCGTCATCACCCTCGAGCTCGCCCTCTTCGCACCGACGTCTTGGTAGATGGCAGCGTCACTATCGACGGCAGGGAGCTGGGTCATGCGCGCCGGCCGCACCGGGTGTGGCGGCTGGACCCTCGACCGCCGACCCGGCAGGCCGCCCACCGACTCCAGGGCCCCGGTGCGGGCGGCAGCCACATCGGATGCTGATCGGGGGCTTGGACCTGGGCGTGACGGCCGGAATCGGGCCCCGCCTGCGCACGGTGGGCGACGGCCAGGCCGCCGTCGAGCGGACACCCTGTCACGCCAAAGGCCCTCGGACCCGCCACGTGTCGTGGATCACGCGGCAGTCGCCGTTGGAGGTGGACGGCCCTACTGACGGCTCCTCAGCAGCCGGAAACGCCAGAGGGCCCATCGGATCTCTCCGATGGGCCCTCTGGACTGGGTCGGGGTGGCGGGATTTGAACCCGCGGCCTCTTCATCCCGAACATGGCCGGGCACTTGACCTGGGGTCAAGCTGTCGTTGACCTGCGCACACCGTCCCCGAACGTCCGTGGTTGTCCGGCGAAGTACGCGCCCGTTGTAGCGCAGTTAGACACTCAGTCTTTGTCGGTACCTTCCCGGGGTTCTCCGCGCGGATCCACGGCACCAGCGCCACACGGTCCGCAGGCGGTCCGGAGCCGTCTAGACGGGGCTGGCGTCAAATTCTGCTGAGGAATCAGTAGTATCCAATCTGATCTTGATCAGGTCCTCAAACTCGTAGAGGGCATCCACAACCGCAATCCACCGCCCCCATGCGTCGCTGGCGGAGAGTTGCTGTTCGAGCGGGGCCGCCAGCCCCTTGAATGGCCAACCACTCGATTGGCCGGCCCGATGGGCAGCCTCTCCCCTTGCTGCTGCAAGGCTCTGGAGGGCTGCACAGAGAGTCGGACACTCTTCCTTCACCAAGTGCCTACTAAATCCGAGCGGCGCAAGGAGAGTCATCAGATCGGAATCACTGATTCCATGGCTTACTCTAACGACATTATCTCGATACCAAACGCAAAGTTTGGCTACCAGGGTCTTCCTGTTGAGTATGGGAACCTCATCGTCGGATCCCGCCCTCTTTCGCGCCCTAAGCTCCTTTGCAAATTTTCCGGCCTGATTTGGCGTTGCGTAGAAGTCGACAAAATGGCCAGATTCGAGAAGATTGCCAATGTTTGCGCGAAAGTGAATGCTCAGGGCGTGGATGCAATTATGCCCCTCGCGACCACTGTCCATCTCTACGCAGTCGGAGAGGAAAGAGAGGCAGCGCGCCTCAAAGAACTCCTCCAGCTCGGAGCTGCAAAGGACGACAAATGCGCGCGTTCGCGTATATACCTCGTTCAGGTATTCATCGGTAATTTCCTCGGGATCCTGAGCGGGCTCGCCATCCTTACCTAAGATGCCCAGCTGAGTTGCAACTCTGAAAATCGTCGACACGAGCGGGTCGTACGGAGCTTCTGTCATCTCGGCATCCGCGCAACGGTCTCCGGGAGCTCGTGAGGAAGGCCGCTGGCCTTCGATAGCGCCTCCCCCCATGCCTCAAAGCGCTTTCTCACTGCCAGCGGGGTCTTGGTGGTGCTGGAGATAGAATCAATGAATCCACTATCTTCCATGCATAGGGTCTGGAATGCGGCCACGGTGTCGCCGGTGTGCCCTGTTTGCCAGTTGCGAAGATGGGGATCTGTCAGATAGTGGACCTGAACATCGAAGACCGCCCTGTTCATCGAGCGCTCAAACTTACCCAATGAGTACTTCCGGCATGCGTGATCGCCAAAAACGTCCCGCGCGGCCATGATGGAGCCTTCCATCAGGTCGAACGCCGCCTTAACTTCTGCCTCGGCGCCACCCTCCCATTTGCTGGAAAGATCCTCGGCAGTTCCATCGAGGAAGTTCTTCAAATTGCCCCTATAGTCGACAACCCCAAGATGAAAGGAGAGGAATCTGAGAAGCAGCTCCGCGTCTACCATTCTGCGATCCGGCTTGGACTTTCGGAGAAGCCATCGGAGGGCTGGACTTTCCCCAGACCGGCTATCGATGAAATCCATAAACTTTCCGGGGTAGAGAGCCTGGCGCAGCTCTTGCGGAGAAAGCTTCAAGCTGCCCGAGTTTAGGCGATAGAACACGGTGTAGAGGAAATCCTGACTGTGCCACTTGCGCAGCAAGACTGCCCGGACAGTGGCATTTTCAAATCGGATCGTCTCTGCAGGGAAGCGGCTGTCCATCTCCTCGAAGGTGATGCCGTTCAGCTTGCGACTCTCCGTGAGGCCGGTTAGGCGAATCTTCCTGTCCTGCCAATCATCATCACGGGAGTCGCTTGGGTCGGCACAGAACTGCCTAATGGCAAGGAGCCGCTGCTTGCCATCGATCACAAGAAACTTTCCTGGACGCTTTGGATCCTCTGCCAGCACGATTTGAGGAACCGGATATCGCTGAATTAGCGACTCGATGTAGCGAGACTTGGCAATCTGGGTCCATGCATCCCGGCGCTGGAAGCTGGGATTGAGATCAATCCGTCCCTTCCTCATCTGGCTTACGACCGTTTCAACCGTCCAGTCGATTGTGGTCGTTGCCGCTTCATCGTCTTGCCAAGGAGACAGATCGCCTTCTCCCTCGGCGGCCTCATCCTCGTCCCAGCCCTCAAGATCCGTCATGCCCAGATTTTATGCGCCTCTTGGTGCCTCGCGAGGTGGAATCGACCACTAGCCGGCCCGAGTCGACGATGGAGAGCGGCAAGCGCGTCACAGGCGGTACGGGTGGCGTAGCGGTTTTGGCTGGTGTCCTGTCCGGTCTGGGGTCGAGCATGATCGGGGGGCCGTAAGCTGCTGCGACTCGGTCAGGGTTCTTTGGGCCTGACCACAATTTGGCCGAGTGGCCCCCCATTCTTGCTCGACGCGGGTCCCTGCCCGGGGAGGTGGGTAAAACCGTGGAGCCGCCCGCCCCAGACCCCGGTGGGGTTGGTTCTGAGCCGCACCTTGCGCACCCTCCTCCGCTGCGGGGAAGCTTGTCCCTACCGCCCCGGCCTTAGCCTTCCGCCCATCGGGGGCGGCCGACGACAGCGAAGCCCCAGCCGGGGCGCAGACAGGAGGCGGGGCGCGCGCCGGAGGAAGGCCGGCGCCGCCGCGCTGTGCGCGGTCACCCCGAACCTTGTGTGAGGCTGCTCTTCGAGTAGTTCAGGAGGCCGGGGGTCGACGCCGGATCTCCGATCCGCCGTGATGCGCCTTCCCCTTTGAGCTCCGCCCACCTCCCCGCCGAGCGGAGCGAGGCGCCTTGAACCCGTAGAGAAGATTTTTACGCACACCCCTCTCTCGACTCCCTTCACCTTGGACTCCTGGCCGCTGGCTGAACTTGCCTGGTCGGCTGGCTCTCTGCGTTCCTGCCGACCGCTACGTGGGCATGCTGACCTTGGTCAGGGAGAGCACGCCGGAGGGGGACGCATGACGGAGCTGGTGGTCAAGCCTTGGCGAGTGCCGGGGAAGGAACGCCTCTACGTCAACAGGGCTGGTGCCCGAGGCGATTCGGTAGCCTGGCTGGACTGCAAGACCGGTGTCGTCACGGTCGACATCCCCGAGTTCGAGGCTCTCGCACTGACCAAGGTCGAAGAGTGGTGCCAATCCTCCGGTAGCCACGTACCACCGCGCACCGTTCGACGCCGAGAAGAGAAAAAGCAACAGCCCGCGAAGACAACCACGGCTCCGGCGCCGCAGCCTCGGGCGGAAGTCCCGTTCCTCCCTCCGATGCGGGAAGAGGACGACCTCGCACGGAACTTGCCCGGCGCGGGATTGGAGACCCTGGTACGCCAGGGTGAGGAGAAGTACAAGCTGCTCGTCCGCCTCGCCGCCAAGCTCTCCCGTCAACGCCTCGGTGATTCAAGCACGCTGCGCGGTCTCGAAGGCGAGAAGTTCGTCGGTGCCCGCCTGGAACCTCTGAAAGCCACCGGCTGGCGGGTCCTGCACGGGGTGCCGTTGCCGTCCGGGTCCGACATCGACCACGTGGTCATAGGCCCGCCGGGCGTCTTCACGGTCAACTCGAAGCATCACCCGGGGGCTGCCGTCTGGGTCGGCGACAAGGTCGTGAAGGTGAACCGCAACGGCTTCCCGTACTTGGAGAACTCCGAGTTCGAGGCCAACCGCACTGCCAAGCTGCTGTCCGAGTGGTGCGGCTTCGAGGTCCCCGTTCATCCCGTCATCGCCGTTGTCGGCGCCCAGAAGATCACGCTCGGGGCAACGCCTGGGGTGACAGTCATCGACGGTGAGCAGATCGCCGCTGTCCTGCCCGCCTGGCCGGCGGTTCTGTCTCCGAACAGGGTGGATCGGATCTTCACCATCGCCCGCCACCGCCATGTCTGGAGCCAGATGGGCAAGCGGAGCAGGAAGGCCCGCTGACTCAGCCCGCCTGCGGCATGTCGGTGAGTGTCCGGCCGTCGTGTGTCCGAACATGCGGGGCCACGTCGCCCTGGACGGCGTCGAGCAAGCGGACGGCATAGACCTCGCCCATGCGGTCGGCAATCTCCTCCGGGGTGAGCCACGCGACGGCCGTCGACTCGTCGGACAGCTGCTCGCTGCCGCCCTCGGGGTGGCACCGGAAGACCAGGGCGACGATCCCACGGGTCACGTTCTTGTAGACCCCGGTCAGTCGTTCCACTGAGACCTTGATCCCGGTCTCCTCGTACACCGCGCGGCGTACGCCGTCTTCGACCGTCTCCGAGAGCTCCAGAACTCCGCCGGGTGGTTCCCAGGTGCCGTTGTCGGCTCGCTGAATCGCGAGAATCCGGCCGTCCTCGCGCACCACCGCCCCGGCTACGGACACGGAGTGGGCACACTGGCGGCGGAACGGGTTCGCTACCTGGCTGTTCCAGCCGGCGGCCACCGGCTGGTACCCGAAGAAGGCCCCTGAGGAGGCGCGCCCGGTGCCGGTGCTGGCTGACCCGTGGCCCGGCATCCCGGCCCGCGGCCGGGGAGCCGCCGCCCGCGCTCAGGCCTGTTGGCTGCCGATCGCGCGCGGTCCCACGCCGCACGGGCTCCGGCACTCGCACAAAACGATGATGGACGAGCTGCGGACGCCGGCGAAGCTCAAGGACGAGCGGATGGGGCACGAGGACGGCTCCGTCCAGGCTCGCTACTCCCACATCACGCCGGAGATGCGCCGGGACCTCATGGAGGGGCTGACCCGGATGTGGCTCGCGTCACTCGAAGTTCGCCGTCGGATGTCGCCCGGCTCGCCTGTAGCGGTTCTGGACGCCCTGCTGAAGGCGCCTCAGCAGTAGGCCTCGGGAGAAGGTTTCCCGGTGGTTTTCTCCCAGGATTCTCCCGAGAGTCCCCGGAAAGCCAGTCAGGGCCGGTCTCCCTTGCGGGAGACAGGCCCTGAGCTGGTCTTACTGGGTCGGGGTGGCGGGATTTGAACCCACGGCCTCTTCGTCCCGAATGAGGTCACGGTGAGGCCGCACTCAGGAGGAAGACTCGAACATCTACGTGAGGAGGTTGGTCGGCGTTGGCTCCACGCGGTTGAGCGGGGTTGCTGATTCAAGATCCACTCCCCGCTCACTCCCCAGCTCTACCGTCTCCGGGGACAGCGCGGGCCTCCGGTTCGGAGTCCGTGCTGTCGTTGCTCTCGTGGTGGGCCGGGTGCCGGTGTCCTCAGCTGTGCTGGCCGCAGTGCGGCCACTTGTCGCGGCCGCAGTGGTGCCAGTGACCCGAACCGGGGGGATGAGGCGGGGTCGGTAGCGGTGCCGCTGTCGCGTCAGCCGGCGGCGCGACGCCACCCGCCTGGGCGCCGCATCCTTGCTGTGCCCTGCGTCATTCGTCAGTTGTTTCCTCAGTAGCAGCTACAGCGGGTGTGTCTCCGGATATCCCACGCCAGTAGGTGAGGCTGCTCCCGACAGCCAGAGCAGCGGGGTGGTCCGCGCCCATTACCCGTACGACATCGGGAAAGGCCGCTGAAAGCAGACTGGCAGCATCGGCTGCGTCGCCCGCCATCCCCCGCCATTTGGCGAGACCGACTCGGACCCCCAGGGTGTCAGGGTGGTCCGGGCCCAGTAACCGCAGCATGTGCTCGAGTAGCTCGGCGTGATCCGCTGCCGCCCCTGCGGCGTCACCGGCCAGCCCCTGACACTCGATGAGACTGCCCCGTGTAATCAGGGTGTCGCGATGGTCAGGGCCCTGTACGCGAAGCCTGACGTTCAGTAGCTGGGCGAACTCGGTGACCGCCCCGGCTAGGTCTCCTGCTTGACACCGCCAGTGGGCCAAGTAGCCCCTGATCGTCAGCGTGTCGGGGTGTTCAGGTCCCGATAGCTGCAGGGCGTGCTCCAGTAGTTTGGCGAAATCGTCGACGGCGTCGGCAGCGTTCCCCGCACGTCCTTGCCAGTGGGCGTGGTAGGCCCGGGCTGCCAGAGTGTGAGGATGCTTGGGGCCGAGCACCCGCCTCATGCGTTCCAGCAGCTCCCTGCTGGCTGTGACTGCACCGGCTGCGTCCCCTGCTTCGCCTCGCCAGTGGGCGAGGTAGCCCCGGACCGTCAGAGTGTGGATGTGTTTTGGGCCCAGCACTCGCAGCGTGCGATTCAGCAGCTCGCTGAGTTCGACGGCAGCGCCGACGGCGTCGCCAGCCTCACCGCGCGAAATTGCGAGGCTCACTTGGAAGGCTAGGGTCTCGGGGTGGTCGGGGCCGAGACGACGGTGGGATGTGTTCGCCAGATATTGGTGGTGGCTGACTGCCGCAGTGAACTGGCCGCTCTTGCTGAGACTTTGTCCGGCGTGAACGAGCAGGGAGTGGCAGCTGGGTTGCCACAGGGCATCACCGGCGTGACGGGTGAGGGCGTCGACATTCGCATGCAGGGCGCGGACCAGGTCGGCCTCCCGTCCGCTCTCGGGCCAGGCGGCACGGATTGCGTCTGCGGCGACTTGGGTGATCAGGAGGTGCTGCCCGTAAGTAATGCCATCTCGGACCGCGCGCTGGATGAGCTGATGAATGCGTACTGTCTGGAGGGGGGTGCTAGGGGTGTGGTCTATCAGATTAAGACGATGCAGAGCCCTTATGGCACTGGTTACTTGCAGATCTGTGACCCAGTTAGGCGTTCGTTGACGTTTCCAAAGCCAGGACCGTCGACCTTGCGGCCTAGCAGCGTTGGTCACTTCGTTGCGGTCGAGGACTACAGAGAGAAAGGCGAGAAAAGGGCGACTTGTTAAAATAGCGTCAGGGATGCCATTGGAGTCGAGCATCGCTACCAGCTGAAGTATGGGGCGGGCGAGGCCGGCTAGGCTGAGCCGTTCCGCGCGGGTGATCGACAACGACCAGGCGGCGGCCACGCTTGCCGTCTGGTCATCCGGCAGGGCGTCGGGCTCAGGCAGTAGATCCGCCAAGCGGCGTGTCTGGTCGGCTAGAAGTTCGCGGTAGTCGGCGCAGTTCAGGTCGGCGTCGATGAGGTAGGCGACGGCCTGGGACAAGGCGAGTGGGAGATAGCCGAGGTCGGCGGCGAGGGCCCGAAGATGCTGGGCCGGCTCGTAGCGACCGTGTGCGGCCAGCGCTGCGCGCAAGTAGGCGGTGGCCTCGTTTGGGGTGAACAGACCCACCGGCACCCGGAGCTGGCCATCCCCAACTATGGCGGCATCACGGCGTCGGCTGGTGACCAGGGTGCGGCCGTTGAGGTTGGCCGGTGGCCGGAGGCCGCGTAGATCGGCAGGGTCGGTGATGTCATCCAGGACGATCAGCCATCGGCACGGCTCTGCTTCGGCCTTGGGTTCAAGCCAGGCGAGGAACTCTTCTGCGGCGCGCTCTGGATTGCCCGGGTCGGTGCCCAGAACCTCGACAGCGGCCTGGGCATACCCGGACACCGCCGTCGTGCGGGTACCGGCGTTGATCCAAACGAGCAGGTCCACCGTGCCAGACCGCAATGCGTTGCGGGCATAGTCTGCGGCCAGCTGGGTCTTGCCAACTCCGCCGGCTCCCGACAGTACGTGGTAGAGCACTGCCGTTCCGCCGTTGGCGATTGCCTCCCGTACCTCGTCCACGACAGCCCGGTGCTGGAAGGAGCGGGCGCGAGAAGGGATCACGCCTACCTGGTGGGGCCAGGACACCGGAGGCTTAGGAGCGGAGTAGTACGCGACGAACTCCGCGTGGCCGACGGCGACCCCATGGCGATCGGCGTAGACGGCGTTGTGTGCTGTGACCTGAGGGGCTGAGATATTGCCGGGTGCGTTCAGCCCTGGTGCGGACCCGGCTGTGGAGGGTTTCCCAGGCTCACGTCCCCCATGGTGAAAGCAGCCGCAGACCCATGGTCGGCGCGGATTTCCACGTTCCCGCCTACGGCCTGCCCGCCGTTGCCCGCTGACACCCCTCCGGCCGAGCCAGACAGCGCCTGCAACGCGTCCACCTCCCGCTGCAGTGCGGCAGCGAAGTCTGCGTCGTGCTCCGTCGCGTCTTCCAATGCCAGTTCGAGGCGCTGACGAGTGCGCGGGTGCAGCTCCTCGTGCCCGGACTCAGCCTCCTCACGTGCTCGCTGAAGCGCGGGGTCTTGGCCCAACTTGCGGCTAACCAGGTCATGCAGCCGGTCCATTCCAGCGTCCAGGCCGCGATCGACCTCTGCATCAGCCCGACCAGCCAGTCGGTGCGTCTTGCGGAGTACCCAGGCGAACACGTACCCGACCGCGATTTCAATGCCCGTCATCGTGCCCCCGGATCGTCACTGACACTGCCTCAGACCGTACCTCGAAGGTGTCACCCCAAGAGGGCCGATCACGATGAGCGGAGCAAATTCGGCCTGAGGCGACAGCAGTTGTCCGCGACGTCGATCGCTAAGACGGCGTTTGAGATCTGCCGTGCCGTGGGGCTGGCAGGGTCGTTGAGCTCTGTGTGAGTGGTTCTGGGGGTGGGTATCCGTCGGACCTGGCGGACGAGCAGTGGGCACTGGTGGAGCCGTTGCTGCCGCCGGCGCGGGTGCGGAGGGCACAGCAGCGGAGTACAGCAACCGCCGAAACAGGCGCCGGCCTTCCCCACACTCCACGGACCGGCTGACCACTCAGCAGGCCCCCACGACCACCCTGCCAATAGGTCGCATCGAGGGGGCTAGGGGTTCAAATCCCCCAGCGGCTCAACTGGTTTCGGTCAGAGCTGATCAAGGGGGACCGCACTCGGCGGGTAGCTGTACCCGTAGCAGACGCAAGAGCCCGACCGCTGGCGACGGGGGATGCGCAAGCGATCGGGCTACGCAAGCGTAGCAAGGCCACCCTGTTGGCGGGAGCCTGCTGCAGGCCTGCGGCGCTGGCGCGTGATTGATGTCACGCCGTCAATAGTCGCACGGAGGATCGTACGAGAGCCGGGGCAGGTACTCCTGCCACTTCTCCGGTGTCAGCACTCCCCGAGTGGTCGAGCAGATATGACCGATCGCCGCGTCGACCTCCAGGTTCCACAGCCGCACGGTGTCGGCACCGCTCGATACGCCGAGCAGGTGGCTCTTGGGGCTGAACGACAGGAAGTTGCCCCTCTTGGCGTTGGGGCTGATCGACTGTCCGATGGCCGTGGCCTCGGTCGGGTGGGCGACGTTCCAGAGGCGGACCGTGTTGTCGTTGCCGCCGCTGGCCAGGATGTGGCCGTCTTGACTGAACGTCAGGGAGACGACCGCCTCGGTGTGGCCGGTGAGTGGGGAGCCCAGTGGCCTTGCCCTGAGGGGGTCGGAGATGTTCCAGAGGCGGACTGTGTCGTCGTTGCTGCCGCTGGCCAGCGTATGGCCGTCCGGGCTGTAGGCGAGCGCGTTGACGGGGCCGAGGTGGCCGCTCAGGGGCGCGCCGAGTTGGGTGACGTGACGGGAGTCGGTCACGTTCCACTGTCGGATGGTGGTGTCCGCGCTGCCGCTGGCCAGCGTACGGCCGTCGGGGCTGAAGACAAGGGCGTTGACGTACCCGGTGTGACCGGTGAGGGGGGCGCCGATGGGGAGGAGGTGGGACTGGTCGGCGGCGTTCCACAGCTGGATGGTTCGGTCGTCGTAGGCGGTCGCGAGCATGTGCCCGTCCGGGCTGAAGGCCAGCGCGTCGGGGCCGGCGAACCGCGTGCGGAGTGCGACGGGCGGGCCGTCGGGGACGGGGTGGGCCGGGTCGGTGACGTTCCACAACTGCACCGACTCTGCCGTGTTGTCTCCCGTCAGCATCGCGAGGGTGCTGCCGTCAGGGGAGAACACCAGCGACCGTAGGGAGCCGCCCCCGGGTGCGAAGGGTTCGCCCAGCGCCACTGGCCGGCCGGGCGTCTCCACGTTCCACAGTCGGACCCTGCCGTCGCCTGCGGCTGTGGCCAACACCCGTCCGTCCGGGCAGAACGCACCGATACGGCCGATCATGTCCAACGTCGGGATCGACCACAGGCGGACCTTGCTGTCACCGCTCCCGGTGGCGAGCGTCCGGCCATCAGGGCTGATGCCGAGCGCGTACATCTCACCGCTGCCGCCGGCGAGCGGCTCGCCGACCTGGGACGGGTACGCCGGGTCGCTGACGTTCCACAGGCTCGCCGTGCTGTCCGCGCTGGCGGCAGCGAGCATGGTTCCGTCCGGGCTGAAAGCCACCGACCAGACGGGGCCAGTGTGGCCGGTGAGCGGCGCGCCGAGCGCTGCCGCGTGACGTGGGTCGGCCACGTTCCACAGCCTGATGGTGTCGTCCACGCTGCCGCTGGCGAGTGTCCCGCCGTCGGGGCTGAACGCCACGGAGTGCACGGTGGCCGTGTGCCCGGTCAGCACGGTGTTGATCGGCGTCGGACGGCTGGGATCGGCCATGTCCCAGAGCCGGATCGTGGCGTCGTCGCCACCCGCGGCCAGCGTGCGCCCGTCGGGGCTGAACGCCACGGAGCGTACGGCGGCGGTGGGCCCGGTCAGGGTGCCGAGCGTCTTCGGCCGACCGGGGTCAGTCATGTCCCACAGGCGGACGGTGTGATCCTCGTCGGCGGAGGCCAGTGTGCGGCCGTCCGGGCTAAAGGCGAGCAGGTAGATCGTGCCGTCATGGCCGGTCAGGGCCCCGTCGATCGGACGTGGGCGACTCGGATCCCGTACGTCCCACAACCGGATCGTGCCGTCGTCCGAGGCACTGGCGAGCGTATGGCCGTCCGGGCTGAAGACCGCGGTGCTCACCCAACTCGCATGGCCAGTGAGGGGTTGGCCCAGGGGGACGGGGTGGGTTCGGTCCGCCACGTTCCACAGCCGTACGGTGTGGTCATAGCTGGCGGTGGCGAGGGTCCGCCCGTCCGGGCTGAACGAGGTGAGGTAGACGGCGCCGGTGTGGCCGAGGAGTGGCGTGGCCAGCGGCGCGTTCACGATCGAGATGATCCGATTGCCCGTGCTCTCGTCGTTCGGCCGCAGGCGGTGGGCCACCAGGTCGAGTTGGGCGGACAACGACGGATCGGTGTACTGCACGCGGTCGGCCTCGGCGAGCACCTGCTCGAAGACAGCGTCGTCGCGCTGCTGCCACGCCAGCACCGCCGCGCCGACGGCCAACATGGCGAGGACGACCAGCGCCGACACGGCACCCCGGCGCACCCGGACCGTACGCTTGTGCAGGCTGACCGAGGCGGCCAGGAACTCCACCGCGCTGCGGGTCAGGAAGGTGTCACCGGCGGATTTCGCCCAGCCGTAGGCCTGCTCGAGGCGGGACCCCCGGTAGAGCAGCGACGAGTCCCGATGCGAGCCTTCCCAGGCCCGGCCGTCCTCCTCCAGGCGCTGGCGCAGCAGGTTGCCGTTCCGGTCTTCGTCGATCCAGTCGCGCAGGCGAGGCCAGGCGTGCAGCAGGGCTTCATGGGTGATCTCCGCCGTCTCCGCGTCCAGCGTCACCAGCCGCGCCCGCACCAGTGCTTCGAGCGACTCCTCCGTCTTGCCGGGGTCCGTCGACTCCTCGGCCAACTGCCGCCGCGTTCCGCGCCTACGGGTGGCCTGGGTGTCCTCGCCCAGCCGGACCAGACGCAGTAGGAGCAGCCTCGCGGCGGTACGCGCCGCTGGATCAAGACCGGACCACGCCTGCTCGGCGGTTGCGGCCACCGCCCCCTGGATCCCGCCCGCCGCCCGGTAGCCGGCCAGCGTCAACCGCCCCGCCTTCCGCCGCTGCCAGGTCGCCAGCAGAGCATGTGAGAGCAACGGCAATACTCCCGCGTTGTGCGCCCCGCGGGGTCCATCGGCACTCACTTCCCGGACGATGAGCTCCGCCAGCCCCGGCTCAAGCTCCAGCCCTACGGCCTTGGCCGGACCGGTCACGGCCTCGCGCAGCTCAGTGGTGGTCAGCGGCCCGAGCACCATGTGGCGGTGTTGCAGCGCGTCGGCCAGTTCGGGATAGCTGAGGCACTGCTCGTAGAAGTCGGCGCGTATGCCGAGGACGACAAGCACCGGGGCGTGCTCGCCCGGCTCTGCGGGCGAGCACGCGGCGTGGAGGACCTGAATGAAGAGGCGCCTGCGCACTTCGTCGGAGTAGAGGGTGAATGCCTCCTCGAACTGGTCCACGATCACGACCGGACGGGTTGCGGAGTCAGCCTCGCGATGGGCCCAGGCGGTGACGGCCCCTCGCACGGCACGCGCGAACTCGGGTGTGCCAGGTGCTACGGCAGCCGGTTCCTCTGGCGCCGACCCGTCCATGGCCGCGACGACGTCAGCGAGCTCGGGGATACGACGGGTCAGCTCGGCGAGAGGATCGACGCCCGGCACGAGTTGCACAACGCGACGAGCCTGCCCGCTCCCCTCTCCCAGCGCATTGCTCTGCAAGGCGGGCACGAGACCGGCATGGAGGAGGGAGGACTTGCCGGCCCCCGAAGCGCCCACGAGCATGACCAGGCCACCTGTCTGCTCTGCCGCGCGGAGCAGGGCGACGAGGGTGTCCGTGCTCCGTTCACGGCCGAAGAACCATCGGGCATCCTGCCGACGGTAAGAAGCGAGCCCCCGGTACGGACACACGCCGCCGGTAATGGCGGCCGGCGTTTCGCCACGGGCCCGTTCGTCCGCTAGCGCCTCCGCCTCTGCCTCCGCGGATGCGGTGGCCCGGTCTCCGGCCGGATCGGCCACCGCCCGCTCCCACAGGGACTGCCACCGGGCCACGTCGTACAGGCCTGCGGACACGGGCACAGGCCGCGAACGCCGGGCCTCGGGGATCAGGATGTGCAGTACGGCGGAGAGGGCGGCGAACTGGGCAGGCACGTTCCTGGCCCGTCGCCAGTCACTAATCCGCTGGGCCGACACCCGCACGGGCAGCCCGCGTTCGTCGACCCGCTGCAGCCGGACGACCCCCTCGGACACGCGCTTGAGTGGAGGGTTGCCTGCCTCCTTGTACAGCAGCGCGAGCTGTTCTGCGAAGGCAGCGCGTGCCCCTGTGTCGGGAGCCAATGCCTCTCCCCCCCTCACTTCCCCCGCCGTTGGACGTCCGGACCGGAAAACCCACTTTATATGCCTGACCTGCGGCTAAGCACCGAGCGGACGCCAGCACCCTCCTCGGCGTGCGCCCCGACTGGCACGATCAGAATGCGTCGTCCGGACAGGCCCCAGGCCCAGTGCTCGGAGAGCGCCCACGAGGCCGCCGCATGGTTCGGCACCGGTCCCCACAGGGGAGGGACCGGTGCCGAACCATGCGGCGTCGAAAAGCAGGTCGGGTTGGATGCTGATTGCTCAGCAGCCGACCCGGCCTCACATTTCTCTGCCGGGGTGGTGGGCGTCGACCTCGTAGCCGCTTCGTCCCGAATTAGGCCCTGGATCACGCACTGCCCAGACCGTGGAGGCTCGGGCATTTGCTCGGACTGTCATACACCGTCGGGCAGTCCAGCTGCGCGGCAGGGTGATCTCGCGAACCGGCCCTGCAGCTACTGCTCAACTGCGTAGCCCAGCCTGGGGTGCTCGGGCAGTCTGTGGGTTCCGTCCGCGTGACGGGTGGAACCCAGACGGCTGCGTCTGGTGCCAGGGGCATGTATTCCGTGCCCGCCCTTCTGCACGTGTGCTCGGGATGCTCTCTCAGCTCTGGTTGCGATTCGAGCTTCCTCTCGGAGGTGGCAAGAGCAGGTCTCGTTCCGGGTGGCTCTCGCCGCTGACGTTGCCCTGGACGCCGAGGTCCTGGCGGGCGGCGTCGTGGAACTCGTTGATGGCGCCGAAGACGGCGCGGTTGCGGGTCCGCCACTCGTCGAGTGTGCCGTGGACCTTGCCGCCGGCGTGCCAGTCGACTTCGAGGGCCGCCGCGTTGAGCTGGTGCGCAGCCTCTACGACCTCGTCGCCGCCGAGGAGCATGATGCGCTCGAAAGCGCGGCCGCGCTGCCAGCCGGCATCCGCCAGCTCCGCGGTGAGCTCGTGCTCGCCCTTGTTGCTCGCGTGAACGCCTTCCTTGTGCTCGTAGAGCTGGACGGCCAGGAAGACGCACGACCTGATCTTGTCGATGTAGCCCTCGTACGCGTTGAGCTTCTTCTCGTCCCATCGGGTCAGCAACTCGTGTTGTTTCCGGCGCCGCTCCATCGCGTGGTTGGTGAGGTGCGTCGTCAGCGCACCCACGAGGACGGCTGCGATCGTCACAATCTGTTCGGCCGCGGCCAAGTCTCCCCCAAGACATGAAGTTCTCTTGATGTCTTGAGGATTCTAGGAGTTGGACGGGACGCGCCGCCCTGCTAACGGCTGACTTGCCGCATGTCTGTTGGTGCGCGCTGGGGCATGCAGGCTGAAACATTGGGGCGCTGGATCAGCTGGCGTGGGAGCATCCGGGGCGGGTGCGTGACACTGTGACAGCTGTGACGACCGCGCCTGATGTTCCAGCCGGATCTGAGGCGGAGGCGGTCCTGCTGCGTGCGGAAGTCCGTGGACGCTTAGGGGGTGATGGGTACTTCGTAGACCAGTTCGCAGAGGCCTGCGGGGAGGACGATGTCGGCTGTCTCGACTGCACGGCCGTCGTCGGCGACGTACGTGCGCCGGATGTGCGTGACGAGGGAGCCGCGCTGCACGCCGAGGAGTGAGGCTTCCTCATCGGTCACGTGCCGGGGCTCGGGCTGTTCGGTGAAGTGGCTGACCGTGATGCCGATCTCCGCCATGCGGCTCACCACGCCGCGGCCGGCAAGCGGCCCGCCCTCGGGCAGGACGATGATCGTTCCTGCGGTGAGGTCGTAGGGCTCCCAACTGGTAGACAGCTGGATCGGCTTGCCGTCGGCGAAGTACTCGTAGGACGTGCGCACGCAGAGGTCGCCCTCGGCGATCCCGAGGCGGGCTGCGATGTCCGCCGGCGCCGGGACCTTGGCGTCGGTGCGGCTCTCCCAGGTGCCCCGCCGGCCGAGGCTGGTCATGTCGGCCTGGAAGGGTGAACCTCCGCGGTCTTCGCGTGCTCGGGAGCGGACCAGTCGAAGTCGCTGGCGCGGCTCGGCGACGAACGTGCCTGAGCCCGCGCGGCCTTCCAAGGCGCCCTGGAGGATGAGGAGTTCCTGCGCGCGCCGCACAACGTTGTCGCCTACGCCGAGCTCGCGCGCGAGCTGAGCGCGCGAGGGCAGACGGTCGCCCGGTGCCCATTCCCCGCTGGCGATGCGCTCTTGCAGGGCGTCTGCGATGCGCAGGTACGGAGGTTGCTCACGCATATGGAAAATCTAGTCCACTAGGTCTAATCTAGTTAACTAGCTTCGCTCTGAGTGGCCGAGAAGCTACGGAGGGGTGTCCTGTGTTCTCGTGCGATCGGGCACGTGCTGACGGCATCACTGCTGGTCTCTTGGCCCTCGGGCTCGATCCGCAGATGAAGGATCACGGCAATCACGCCTGCATAGAAACGGAGGTGCCGGACTCGACAACGGCCGAGTCGTGGGGAGTTCTCCTGGCGTTGCTGGAGACAGCCGACCAGTTCGGACTTGTCAGCAGCGCCAGCCGCGGCCTGATCGCATGGGCCGCTGTCCGCATGGATGCGCCCGCGACGGACGATGCAGTCGCCGTCGCGGGACAGTGCCGTCAGCTGTATGGGAGCTGATCAGCGTGTTCGACCTTATCCGCCCCGCCCCGACGCGGACCAGGCGTCAGCTCGTTGCGTTTTCGAGCCGTCGTGCCCCGGCCCCGCGGCCGTACCGCAGCTCCACCGATGACAACCGGAGGTGGTGAGCGCGTCATGGCCGTCCGATACACACGTGTGGCCGAGGACCTCCGGCGCCGAATCGGCTCCGGGGCGCTCGCGGCCGGCAGCAAGCTGCCCCCGGAAAGTGAGCTTGCCGCGACGTACGAAGTCGGCTTGCCGACTCTGCGTCGGGCTCTGGAGGAGCTCCAGTCCGAGGGGCTGATCGAGAAGTTCCATGGCAACGGGAACTTCGTTCGCCGTCCGGTTCAGCCGATCACTTACGCCAGTGGGCGCCACCCGCAGGACGCACCGGCGGTGTACTCGCCTTTGCTGCGGATCGAGGTCACCGTGACCGAGGTCAGGGCAGCGGGCGAGCTCCAGTCGTTGCTCCGGGTCCGCGCCAAGACTCCGGTGGTCGAGCGTGTCTACCTCAGCGAGCAGGCTGGTCGCCCGTGCAGTCTGGCGCGCGTCTACGTGCCGCGTGCGCTGGACGCTCCTCTCTCGGAAGCTCCGTGGTCGCCCTGGGGCGACGACGTCCGCGCGCATCTGCTCGCGCGCGGCATCCAGTGCGCGGCGACTGCCGAGCGCGTCACTGCGCGCTTTCCGAGCGCCGAAGAGGCCGACGCGCTTCGCATCGTTGCCCGGATCCCCGTCCTGGCGATCGAGCGCACGTCGGTTGACAGCACCGGTCGCGTGGTGATGGGCGTGTTGCTGGTGCTCCCCAGCGACCGAGCCGAGGTGGTCTTCTCGACCGGCGGGCCAGAGCTGATGGGGGCCGGGAAGTGACGAAGCCCATCGGAACGTCTCAGGCTTGGCTGTCTCGTCATCAGAAGTCGGTTGGCGTGGCTCGGAGCCTGCTCCGGGAGTTTCTGGCAGACATCGAGAGCGGCCAACTGTTCCTGGGCGTCGGCGAGTTGGTCGCGTCTGAGCTGGTTAACAATGCCGTGCAACACGCGCGGGTGCCAGGCCGTTTGATCTTCGTCCGATTCGACATGGAGCCCGGGCTGCTGCGCATCGAGGTTCACGACGCTAGTCGGCGGATCCCGACGATGCGCACGGCGGGCGATGAGGACGAGTCCGGCCGCGGGCTGCAGTTGGTTGACCAGCTCGCGAAGGAGTGGGGCGTGAGCCCCCGTGAGGGTGTGGGCAAGGCGGTCTGGGCGTTGGTTGCCCCAGCGGACGAGGGGTGCGCTGTGAGCACTGACCAGACCGCGCAGCATCAGCAAGAGGCCGAGGAGAGTGCGCGGTGATCAGCATGAACGACGGAGAGACGAAGGCGTTCGGCCCGGTCGTGGCCTCGATCGACGGCATCATGCCCGAGGCGGAGTTCTTCAGGCTCCCCGACGCGCTTGCGGCGCTGCTCAGGGAGATCGAGCCGCTGGCGGTGTGGGCATGGCACCGGGACTTCATTGAGTGCGGCCTCGGTCGGCCGGGTGCGGCGGAGTTCATCGCGGGTCAGGTGCAGCGCACGGGCAGCTGGACGCTGGCGCTCTACGTCGGCGACCTGTTGGAGCCTGCCGAGCCCCACATGATCAGGATCCGCCCGGCCTATACGTCGGCGCCGAAGTGAACGCGCAGGCCTCTGCTCAGCCCAGCGCACGCGTCTGACGGATTTCGAGCAGGGAGGGGAAGTGCAGCCGCTCCGGGCCGATCGTGCCCGGAGGCCGGCCAGGCCACCCCATCCCTGAGGCGCTGACTACGGCTGAGCCCGGACATCTCTCCGTCCTGGAGAGGTGTCCGGGCTCTCGCCGTTCCGGCCGCGAGACGAAATGCTCAGGCTCCGGTGGGGTACTGCCACGCCAGTCCCGCAAGCAACTCCGCCCTGGCTTCGATGACCGTCATCCGGGCCTCGCGCTCGGCGCTGTCGACGTGGGCGGCCTGGCTGGTCACCTGGCCGGGCCACTTTCGGTAGTGCAGGCCGACCTCCGGGGAGAACCAGCCGCGGCTCACCGCGCTGAGTGCGAGGAGAAGACCGGTGTCCTCGGATGCGGGGAGGGCCATCCAGGCGCCGAGGGCAAGCAGCAGGTCGCGCCGGATACACAGCGTCGCCGGGTGGACCTGGGCGCGGTAGTCGTGAGCCTTCCAGTGGTCCAGGACGGCACCGCGCTCGATAGGGCCGGCGGGCGGGTCCTGGTCGAAGCCGACGAACGAGCCGTCTGGGAGCAGGTCAAGGACGCGCGAGGTCGTCCAGCCGATCTCGGGGTTCGAGGTGAGCGCGGCGATATCGCGGGCGAGGGCGCCGGGGGCCAGCATGTCGTCGGCGTCCAGCACCTTGACGTACTCGCCCTCGGCCCGCGCCAGTGCCATGGTCCGGGCCATGCCCGCACCGCCAGGTCGGCCCTGGCGGAAGCTGATCCGGATGTCGTCGGGGACGTAGGGGGCGACCTGGTCACTCCTACCGTCTTCCTGGATCAGCCAGAGCCAGTCCCAGCCCTCCGGCAGTTCCTGCTCGCAGAGTGACTTGTAGGCGTCCGGCAGGAACTGCGCGGCCGGCGGGTGGACGGCGGTGACGATGATGATGCGCCGCTGCACGGCCCTCACCACCTTTCCAGTTGAGTAGTGAAGGTCAGCTCCGTGCGGTCGCCCGGGAGGGTGACGTCAGCGATGTCCACGACGCGCCCCTTGACGTCGAAGGACGTCTTTCGCAGGACCAGGACGGCGGTGCCGGGCGGCAACTCCAGTTCCTCGGTTTCCTCGGCCGTCGGTGGCCGCGCGGTGACGCGCTCGACGATCCGGTCGACCTCGATGCCGACCGTGTGGAGCTGGTTCTGCGTCCCGCCGGGCCAGGGCTCCTTCGTGGCGTCCAGAAGGTCGGGGTTGCCCGCGATCATGTCGTGGACCAGGTACGAACGGGTGAGATTGAACGGAGCCGTCTCCGTGCGGTAGCGCGTATGGAAGACGCGCTCCAGCAGAGTCGTTCCTTCTGCCACTCCGAAAGCGGCCGCCCACTCGGCGTCCGCGGGGATCTGCCGGTACTCGGCAGTGAAGACCAGGTCGTCCAGCTCCAGACCGGTGTCGCGCTCGGTCGCGCCAGTCTGCTGGCGCTGCGCCAGCGAGCTGCGCGCGCGGTCCTTCTCCCACTGGTGCCGGCCGTTGCTGCGCTGTACGAGCTTGCGTGCCTTGCGGACGAAGGTGCCGCGACCGTGCTGCTTCTCGATCAGCCCTTCGGCCTGGAGGAGAGCCAGGGCCTGGCGGACGGTCGGGAGGCTCTTGCCGTACTGCCCGACGAGGCTCGTCTCCGCCGGCAGCCGGTCGCCGGGCTTCAGTTCGCCTGCCCGGATGAGCTGGCGGAGGTCGTCCGCGATGCGCTCATACGCCTTCGCCATGGTGATCACCGTCCTGGTCGTCTAGCGGAAACCAGCATACGAGTCCTCAAGAGGACTTGACGAGTTGGGGTGACGTGACTCATAGTCATTCGCAACTCCTCAAGAGGACCTGAGGACAGGATCTCTTAAGGAGTTGCGGGCGACCGGGCATGACCGGACCCGCTTCCGATCCCGAGAGGGGGGCCAATGCAACTCGCAATCGGTGACGTCGTCCGCGACCGGAGCGACATGACACTGGGCACGGTGGCCGGTGCCGCCGACCAGGCTGACGGCAGCGTCGTGGTGATCCAGCTCTCCGGCGGGGAGCTGCGCCAGGTCCAGCGGTACGACCTGGAGCTGGTGGGCCGCCGGCCCGAGTCGAAGACGGCCGGCGGGAGTGTGGCGTCGTGGGGCCGCCACGGTCTCGCCTTCACCGCGGCGACGCTCGGTGGTGGCGCCGAGCTGGCTTCTGGCGGCGGCTGGCTGCTGGCCTTCCTGGTCGGTCTCGGCTCCTCCTCCGCCGTCGTGACGGCCGTTCAGGCCGTGCAGCGGATGGCCGCCCCGCGGCGCATCCACGTCTGAATAATCCGTCGCCAGCGGTGGCGGTCGACGGATCAAGGAAGCCCGCCGCCCTGGCTCTCTCCATCCCTTCCAGGAGCAGGAGAAGCATGCGCACTTCGTTACACGATCGACAGGCCGACAAGGCCGAGGAGTTCGAAGAGCAGGTCGGTCGGGTGTCGGAAGGCGAGCAACTGCCGGAGTTCCTCCGTGATTTGTTCGTCGGTCGGGCCGGCGAATCCGACGTTGAGCGCGCTGTTCGCGTGGACGCTGCCCGGGGCATCCTGGCGGACCTCCGCGAGGACGCGCCTGAGCTGGTCGCGTACGTCGCGGAGCTGCTGCTGGGCGCCGCCACGCTCGTGACACGCTCCGCCGACTACCGGTCGTTCCGGCCGGGGACGGCCGCATGAGCCGGCCGACCGTCTACAGTCCGCGGGCCGCACGGCAGTTGGACGCGGTCGCCGTGGAGCTCGCGCGGGCGCAGGTCGGGCGAGAGCGGGCCGAGGCCGATGCCGTGGCGCAGAGCGCGCGTATGGCCGCCGAGCGGGAGCGCCAGGCGGCGTTGGCCGAGTTGCGGGCGGTCGCGGAGGCCGAGCGCGAGCGGCGCAGGGCGCGGCGGCGCTCCGAGCGGGCACGAAGGTGGGCCAACCGCCGGGAAACCCTGGCCGGCCGTGCGGCGCTGCTGGCCACTCTGGCGGTGATCGTGCTGTTCGTGGTGGTGGCGCTGCCGGCGCAGATCAGCTTTCTCGCTCAGCGCTGGTCGTTGCCGATGGCGCTGGCCGGCGGAAGCGCGCTGGAGTCCCTGACGTGGGTCTTCGCACTGCAAGGCCGGGTGCGGGACGCGCGCGGCCTGTCCGCAGCGGTGCACCATGCGGGCATCTGGGTCGCGGCCCTGGTCGCCGCGGGCGTCAATCTCACCCACGGCGCGCAGATGTGGGGGATCGGCTTCGCGGTCGTGGCCGCGTGCGGCTCGCTCGCCGCGCCGATCACCTGGCACATGTACTTGCACTCGCAGCGGGAGGGCGTCAGCGACCCGGGCCAGGCACGGCGCGACCGTCGGCGGAGGCGCCATCACCGCAAGGTGGCGCAGACCGCGAGGTGGCTGGCCAGCGCGCTGCCTTCGGAGCTGGCGTCGGACGAGTTGTGGGCGCTGGCCTGGCGGGCGGTGCACGGTGCCGAGCCGGGGGTTACTGCGGACCTGCTCGGCGCGCACGCCAAGGCGTCAGCGGCGGTGGCGAAGTACCTGTGCCCGGGGGACCGGGCCGACGTGGACCTGCTCGCCCAGCCTGCCGCCGGTCGGCCTGCGCTGTGGACGACCGATGCGCGGGCCGCCGTGGAAGCCGGCTTCGCCGCTGCCCGACCGGTCGCCGAGCTCCTGCGGGTCGACGCCAACGGCTCTGCACCGGCAGCGCGGCCAGCGGAGCGTACAACCCCGTACAGCCAGCTCAGGGGCCGTACAAGCGCAAAGGGCACACCCCGTACAACCTCCGTACCGGCCGCACTGGACGACGCCGCGATGGAGGCGAAGCGCCGTGCGGCACGGGCCGCGATCCGGCGCACGCTCGCCGACGGCCGCGTTCCCTCGCCGACCGAGATCGGGCGGACACACGGCATGTCCCCCGAGTGGGGTGCCAAGCAGATCCGGACCGTCCGGACGGAACGGCAGTCCGCGCCCATCGGCGCGACCGGCAAGTGACCGAGTCATCCCCAACCTGAAGGGACTATGCGATGAGCCTCATCGTGACGTACGTGCACGCCACTCCCGAGAGCACGGTCACCGGGAAGCGACAGGCCGACGGTTGCCCCGTTCTGACACTGGCGATCGCGACGGGTGAGGTCGACATCTTCGGCCCGAGCCCGAAGTTCGACGGTCCCGCCGCGCACCTCGCGTTCGCGGAGGCGCTGGCCAGCGCGGCGCACAGGTTCCTGGAGCTGGCCCGGGACTACGCCGCCGGAGCGCAGCCGTGGCAGCTGGACCGGCCGGGCGGAGTCGAGCCGGAGAACGTCCCGGACGTCGTCGCCGAAGCCGACACGGCGCGCTCGCTCTGAGACGCCGACGAACACCCGGGACTCGCCCCGCCTGGCAGCACAGCGCGTCCCGGGCCCCCTTCGCCACCGACGTGAGGAAGGATCCACAGTGAACCACGACGACGAAAGCGACGACGCGCGCGAGCTGTTCGCGCGCCTCGAAGCCGAGTTGAACGCCGACCGCGACGGCAGCCCGGCAGGCCTCGGCCAGGGCGGGCCCCAGCGTGAGCGGCACGGCACCGAACCTGCCCCGGCCGTCAACCAGGGCAGCCCGGAGACGGACTCGGTGTACGAGGACGCACCCGCCGCGTCGGTCGACAAGCCGGCGCCCGCCGGTCCCGGGTGGCTGGAGCGCGTCCAGGCGGAGAAGCGCCGACCGGTGGTCCCGGCCTGGCTCCGGAGCAAAGCCGAGTTTCAGGCAGCGGCTCGCTGGACGGTGGGCCACTACGCCCACACGATGGGCTTCCACGCGGCCCGCCTGCCGGCCTACGCGGGCAAGCTCGCGGTGCGCTCGCCCCGCGGTGCCGCCCGTGCGATGCGGGAGTTCCGTCGGTGGACGCGCGACCTCGAAGGCGAGCCGATCCGCGCGTACGCCGTCGCCGCCGAGGACGCCGAGCTGTACCTGAAGCTGACCCGTCAACGTGACCGGCGGGTCGCCGCGCGCGGCTGGCTCATCGTCCTGTACGCCCTGACCGTCGCTGCGTTCGTCCCGCTGTTGGTGCTGAGCACTCCCGGATGGATCCAACTGGCACTCGTCGCCGCCGTTGTGCTCGGCCTCGGTGCAGCAGGGGCACCGGCCGATCAGCCGCTGATCTCCCGCGCGGTGATTGCGGCGACGGTGCAGCGACTGACCTCCGAGATGGTGGAACGGGCGTTGTCCGTGCTGGCCATCAGCGGTATGACTCAGTACCTCTCCAAGGGCGGCCGCGTGGAGTTCACGGCCCCGATCACCCGCGACGGGCCCGGTTGGCGCGCCGACGTCCAGCTCCCGCCTGGAGTCACGGTCGGCGAGGTGATGGAGAAGCGCGACAAGCTGGCCTCCGGTCTGCGTCGGCCGCTGGGCTGCGTGTGGCCGGAGCCGATGGCGGGCGAGCACCCGGGCATGATGGCGCTCTGGGTCGGCGACCAGGACATGAACAAGACGCGCCAGCCGGAGTGGCCGCTACTCAAGGCCGGGACCGTGGACCTGTTCAAGGCGGTTGGCTTCGCCACCGACCAGCGCGGACGCTGGGTCGACGTCACCCTGATGTACGTCGCGGGCGTCATCGGTGCCATCCCGCGTATGGGCAAGACCTTCCTGCTGCGCCTGCTCCTGCTGATCGCGGCCCTGGACCCGCGCGCCGAGCTGCACACCTACGACCTCAAGGGCACCGGCGACCTGGACCCGGTCGGGGAGAAGGTCTCGCACCGCCACCGGGCCGGCGAGGACGACGAGGACATCAAGTACGCCCTGGAGGACATGCGCGCGATCCGGGAGGAACTGCGCCGCCGCGCCAAGGTGATTCGCTCCCTTCCGCGAGACATCTGCCCCGAGTCCAAGGTCACCAGCGAACTGGCCGACAAGAAGTCGCTGGGGCTGCACCCGATCGTCATCGGCGTGGACGAGTGCCAGAAGTGGTTTGAACACTCGCTCTACGGGCGTGAGTTGGAGGAGATCTGTACGGACCTCGTCAAGCGCGGTCCGGCGACCGGCATCGTTCTCCTGCTCGCCACGCAGCGCCCGGATGCCAAGTCGCTGCCGACCGGCATCAGCGCCAACGCCTCCGTCCGGCTGTGCCTCAAGGTCATGGGCCAGCTGGAGAACGACATGGTCCTGGGCACCAGCTCCTACCGCAACGGCATCCGGGCCACCACGTTCGCGTGGGCTGACAAGGGCATCGCCTACTTCGTAGGCGAAGGCGCGGACGCCCGGATCGTGCGGGCCGTCAACATCGACGCCCCCACGGCCGAAGCCATCGCCACCCGCGCCCGAGCGGTGCGCGAGCGGGCCGGCCTGCTCACCGGATACGCCGCCGGCAAGGACAGCGCACCGGCCGACGGGCCGTCCTACGACCTGCTGGCGGACATCCTCGCCGTCGTCCCGGCCGCCGAGGCGAAGGTGTGGTCGGAGACCGTCGTCGCCAGGCTCGCGGAGCTCCGCTCGGAGGTCTACGCCGGGTGGGCGCCCGACCAGCTGACCGCCGCGCTCAAACCGCACGGCATCAGCACCGGCCAGGTCTGGGGCACTGCCGAGGACGGTAAGGGCGCCAACCGGCGCGGCATCACCCGCGCTCACATCGTCGCCGCTGCTACGAAGCGTGATCAGAAGCGCGACGCGGCCTGACCGCCGTCGGCGCTAGGTCTAGCACCGGCACCCGCTAGACCTAGCGCCCCCGCTAGCACGCTCAAACCGCCCTGAACAGGGATCTATCGCCTAGCGCCCCGTATCTCGGGGCGCCCGTAAACGCCAGGGAGGATGCATGTCCAGCGCCCTGCTGGCCGCTAGCCCAGTCCTGCTGTTCATCACGCTGGGTTACGCGCTGCTCTGCGTGGCCAGCCCGTTCGGCGACTGCCGTAAGTGCCGCGGCTTCGGCTTCCACCTCAAGTACGACCGCCGCGGCCGGCCCTGCCGGGGGAAGCACTGCCGCCGCTGCGACGGCATCGGCAAGCGCATCCGGGTCGGACGCCACCTCTACAACCTCGCGCGCCGCCTGTGGGCCGGCGCCCGCTGACGTCCTCACGAAGGGAGTCCGGCCGTGGCCGTCACCATCTCCACCGCTCTGATCTTCTTCGCCATCACCGCGGTCCTTGTCTGGGCCAAGCGAGTCAGCATCCTCGCCGCCGCCGCGGTCTGGCTCTCGGGTTTCACCGCCGCCGCGACCGTGGTGGCAAGCCCCATCCACGCCCTGCTCACCGCACTCACTACGGCCGGCCGCTGAGCCACCAGCCGAATCGGCGACAGCCGACGCCCGACTGGCCGGCAGCAAGGCCGGTTGTCGACGCGTCAGCCAAACCCGGGACAGCGGACGACGGATCAGGAAGCCCGCTGCCCCGGCCTCCATCCCAACCAGGAATAAGAGGTGCTCCAAGCATGCACCACGCCACCCCCGGCCCGCTGCTGCGGGCCGCATTCAAGGCCATCGAACGCGGTTGGCACGTCTTCCCGTTGGTGCCTGGCGAGAAGCGTCCGGCGGTCAGGGCCTGGGAACCGCGCGCCACGACCGACCGCCGGCGCGCCGCCCGGTGCTGGACCGCGGGCCGCTACAACGTCGGTGTCGCCACGGGTCCCTCCCGGCTGGTGGTCATCGACCTGGACGTGCCCAAGCACAGCCAGGACCGGCCGCCGGCCGGGACACCGGCCGGAGTGGCTGACGGCCGTGACGCCCTTGCTCACCTCGCCGAGCAAGCCGGGAAGCCGTTCCCGGGTGAGACCCACACCGTTCGAACCCGCCGCGGGCTCCACCTCTACTTCGCGGCTCCCGCGGGTGTGGAGCTGCGGAACACCGCCTCGGTTCTCGGGTGGAAGGTCGACACCCGGGCCTGTGGCGGCTACGTGGTCGGCGCCGGCAGCACGGTGGACGGCAGCCGCTACCTAGTGCTCCGCGATGAAGAACCCGCGCCGCTGCCGGACTGGATCCGCGAGCTCCTCGTGCCAGCATCTCTGCCGCCGCAGGTGCACGTCACCACCAAGCTGACCGCCAGCGACCGCCACCGCGCCTACCTGGACGCTGCGGAGGGACGTGAGTTGGAGCGCGTCACCGGCGCCCGCCCGGGGCAGCGGAACCGGGCCCTGTACCTCGCCTCCGTGGCGCTGGGGCAGCTCGTGGCCGGTGGTGAGCTGTCCGCCTTCGAGGTCGCCGAGCGGCTCGTCTCGACTGCCCTGGCGAAGGGCCTGGCCGAACGGGAAGCCCGAGCCACCGTCGCCTCGGGCTTCCGCGCCGGGGCCAAGCGTCCCCGTACGGTCGCGCGGAGGTGGGCGGCGTGAGCGAGTCCTCGTACATCCCGGGAACCGGCTCGCCGGACCCACTCCCGTTGCAGCCCGCGCAGCAGCGCATCCGTACCGCCTGGACCGCCGACGAGCTGATGGCGGCCCAGTTCCCCGAGCCGCGCTGGGCGGTGCCCGGCATCATCTCGGAGGGGGTCAACCTCCTTGCCGGGCCGCCCAAGGTCGGTAAGTCGTGGCTCTCGCTCGGCCTGGCGCTCTCGGTCGCCGCAGGCGGCCAGGCCCTTGAGCGGGTCCGGGTGGACTCCGGCCCGGTGCTGTACCTGGCGTTGGAGGACACCGCGCGCCGCCTGCAGACCCGGATGCGCAAGATCCTCGGTACCGCTCCGGCGCCGTCCACGCTGACGCTCGCCACCTCGTGCCCCGCGCTGCCGCAGGGCGGAAGCGAGGCCATCGCGCAGTGGGTCGAGCGCCACCCGGACGCCCGGATGGTCATCATCGACGTCTTCGCGAAGATGCGCGGACCGTCCATGCCCGGTGCTTCCGCCTACGACGCGGACTATGCGGCCGTCGGCCACGCCAAGCGGATCGCCGACCACTACGGCATCGCGATCGTGCTGGTTCACCACGTCCGCAAGGCCGGCTCGGACGACTTCCTCGCCGAGGTCTCGGGCACCAACGGCCTGGCCGGTGCCGCCGACGCGACCCTGGTCCTCAAGCGCGCCCGGGGCCAGGCCGACGGGGTCCTTCACGTCACTGGCCGCGACGTGGACGAGACCGAGTACGCGCTCCGCTTCCACCCGGAGGCGGGTGCCTGGCAGCTCCTCGAAGGCACCGCGGCCGACCACACCATCGGCGACACCCGCGCCGCGATCCTGCGCTACGTGCGCGCCAACCCGGGGGCCAGGCCGAAGCAGATCACCGAGGGGACCGGCCTGGAGCCGGCCCTCGTCCGGCAGACCTGCTCCCGGATGGCCAACGATGCTCAGCTCTTGCGGCGGGCCGGCGGCTACGCCGTCCCGGACGAGAACGGGGGACAGGGATGACCAGTCACAGCCGTCACAGTGTCACACCCGTCACGCCGGAAGCGCTGTACCGTCCGGATCAGGTCGCCGCGATGCTCGGGCGCTCGGAGTGGTGGGTCAGGGACCAGGCCAGGAAGACCCGCATCCCGTACTGCCGGGTCGGCAACAGCTACCGGTTCACGGCCGAGCACCTGGTCGAGATCGTCAGGCTCCTCGAAGTGCGCCCGCAGGTGAGCCCGCCTCTGATCTCCGTCGACCCGCAGCCGGCTCGCTCGGCCTGTCCTGCTGGCCCTGAGCGGGCTGCCGCGCCGCAGACGTGCCTCAAGGCGCGGCCGCCGCGTCGGCGTCTGCGTGAGCTCCAGACGGCCGCGGTTGCGTAGGGGGAGGGAACAGCAATGGGGTTCGGAGAGAAGCGCGGCGACTACTACCGCGGCCGGTACTGGCTGGCTCCGGGCAAGCTCGCCACCGTGGCGGACGAGAACGGCGCCACGATCCGGTTCCGCACCAAGCGGGAGGCGGCCAAGGCGGCCAACGACAAGGAGGCTCTGGTCCGCGCCGGGACGCTGCCGCCGGCGCCCAAGCCTGCGCCGGAACCGCAGCCTGCGCCGACGCCGCTCACCTTCGGCGAGTACGCCAGCTCCTGGTACGGAGAGCAGGACCTGGCCGCCTCGACCATGCAGAACTACAAGCGCCACATCGAGCAGCACCTGCTCCCCGAGTTCGAGTCGGTTCCGATCGTGGAGATGACCCGAGCCCGGATCGAGGCGTGGGCCAAGGCCGAGCGGGAGCGCGGCTACGCGGTGAGCAGCATCAAGACCTGGCGCAGCACGCTGCACCTGGTCCTCGGCGATGCGGTGGAGGACGGAATTCGCGACTCGAACCCGGCGGCCAGGCGACGAGGCCGGGGGAAGCGTGCCGGCCGGTCGCGCAACCGTGGCCCCGAGAAGGTGGTGACCGACGCGCTCGGCATCCTGTTGATCGGCGAGCGTGCCTCCCTGCTCTCCGGACGGGACGACGAGTTCGTTGCGGTGGTCTCCAAGGGATTCACGGGTAAGCGGTGGGGTGAGCTGGTCGGGCTGGAAACGGAGTACGTCCGGCCCACGAGCGTGCGGATCGAGTGGCAGCTGTACGAGCTGGACAGCGGGGAACTTCACCGCTGCCCGCCCAAGGACGACTCGTACCGCACGATCGACACCCCGCCCTTCCTCTCGGCCCTGCTGGCCAGGCAGATCGAGCGGAACCAGCCGAAGCCCTGCGCTTGCCATGGGCGGACCTACGTCTTCAGCGGCCACGGAGCTGCCAACGGCGCGGCTCGCCGCACTGGCGTGAAGCTCGTCGACGTCGCCCGGCGCGCCGGGGTCTCCGCCGGCACCGTGTCGAACGTGCTGAACCGGCCCGAGACCGTGCCGGAGGTCACGCGGCTGCGCGTCACCAAGGCCATCGCGGATCTCGGCTACCTCCGCAACGGTGCCGGCGGGGAGAACGCGGCGCACTGGCGGCGGAGCGGCTTCGCGCAGTGGCTGTTCCAGCCGGCGGCGACGGGGTGGTACCCCAAGAAGTCCCCGCAGCCAGCGCACCCGGTCCCGGTACTGGCTGAACCCTGGCCCGGGATCCCTGCCCGGGGACGAGGCGCGGCGGCACGGGCGGAGGCCTGCTGGCTGCCGATCGCCCAGGGGCTCACGCCGCACGGCGAGCGCCACGCGCACAAGGTGATGCTGGACTGGCTGAAGACGCCGAAGGTGCTGACCGACGAGCGGATGGGCCACCTCGACGGCTCTGTCGGGGCCCGCTACTCCCACGTCACGCAGGAGATGCGCGACGAACTCATGGAAGGTCTGACTCGGATCTGGGAGGAGGCGCTCGCCGCCCGCCGGCGGATGTCGCCCTGCTCGACAGTGGCCGTCCTCGACGCGCTGCTGAGGGACCGCCAGTAGCCCGGTACCTTCTCAGCCCGTTACGAGCACTGAGATGACCTCGAACACGACCCACGCCAAGAACAGCGCCGGCAGTACCGCGATGCCGAGGAACACATAAGCGGCTCGTTTGGCGACAGGCGTGCCGTGCTCCCGCAGCGCAGCAAAGCAGACCAGCGCTACCGCGATCACCGGTACCGACCAGACCACTACGAACGAACCGTCTGGCATCTCCACCCCTTGGCCGTGGGAGCGGGATTCCTTGATCCACTCCCCAGCTCACTCCCCGACGGGCCTGAAACGCAGTCAGGGCCGGTCTCCCTTGCGGGAGACCGGCCCTGAGCTGGTCTTACTGGGTCGGGGTGGCGGGATTTGAACCCACGGCCTCTTCGTCCCGAACGAAGCGCGCTACCAAGCTGCGCCACACCCCGGTCTTGCGGTTTGTCGCTCCGTCTCCTTCGCGACGAGTAGAACTCTACCGGACGCTCGCCGAGACACGAAATCCGGTTTCGTGCGGGCGTCCGGTGCTGGTCAGCGGGGGGCCGGGGTGAGGGTGAGGAGGGTGGCCTCGGGCGGGCAGGCGAAGCGGACCGGGGTGTAGCGGTTGGTGCCGCAGCCGGCCGAGACGTGGAGGTAGGAGCGGTGGCCGCCGGCCTGGTGGGTGGAGAGTCCCTTGACCCGGCGGGTGTCGAGGTCGCAGTTGGTGACCAGGGCGCCGTAGAAGGGGATGCAGAGCTGGCCCCCGTGGGTGTGGCCGGCCAGGATCAGTGGGTAGCGGTCGGCGGTGAAGGCGTCGAGGACGCGCAGGTAGGGCGCGTGGACGACGGCGAGGGAGAGGTCGGCGTCGGCGGAGGGGCCGCCGGCGACCTCGGAGTAGCGGTCGCGACGGATGTGCGGGTCGTCGAGGCCGGTGAACTCCAGGTCGAGGCCGCCGACGGTGAGGCGGCCGCGGGTGTTGGTGAGGTCGAGCCAGCCGGCCGCGTCGAAGCCGTCGCGGAGCTTCTCCCACGGGTTGTGGACGGCGCCCGTGATACCGCGGCGGGCGGTGCCGTCGGGGTTGTTCATGCCGTGGGCGCCGCTGCGCATGGCCTGGAGGTAGCGGGCCGGGTTCTTGCGGGCCGGGCCGTAGTAGTCGTTGGACCCGAAGACGTAGACGCCGGGGAACTCCATGAGCGGCCCGAGCGCGTCGAGGGTGGCCGGGACGCCGAGCGGGTCGGAGAGGTTGTCGCCGGTGTTGACCACCAGGTCGGGGCGCAGGCCGGCCAGGCTCTTCAGCCAGCGCTGCTTCTTGCCCTGCCCGCTCACCATGTGGATGTCGGACACCTGTAGGACCCGGATGGGCTTGGCGCCGTGGGGCAGGACGGGGACCTCGACCCGGCGGAGCCGGAAGGCACGTACCTCGTACCCGACGGAGTAGGCGAGGCAGGCGGCGCCGGCGGCGGCAACGCCGAGCGGAACGGAGTACAGCGGTCGCATCAGCCCATGCTCTCAGACGGCGGATCAGCTGGTGAACGTCCGGTGGCCCGGAACGGGAGCCGGTTCCTCGGCCTCCCGCCGGGCGCGCAGGGCCCGGACCTTGCTGCGGTTGCCGCACTGCTCCATCGAGCACCAGCGCCGCCGCCCGGGCCGCGAGGTGTCGACGAACAGCAGCTGGCAGTTGTGCGCCCCGCACTCGCGGATCCGGTCCGCGTACGGCCCGGTGAGCAGGGCGATCGCGTCCCGGGCGAGGGTGGAGACCAACTGCGCCCCGTCGGCGGGCAGCGGGGCGGCTGCGGTGCCGTCCGGGGCGATCTGCGGGGCGAGCGGTGGGTGGGCGGCGGCCCGGTTGAGTACGGCCAGGTCCTCGACGGCGGCCTCGTCGCCGTGGGCGCGGGCCGTGGCCAGCCGCCAGAGGGCGTCACGGAGGGTGCGGGCGGCAGTGAGCTGGTCGGCGGAGATCCGTACGGTCTCGGCGGGCAGCCGCAGCCGTGACTGCGGGAGCCAGTCGGCGAGGTCGGAGGGCCGGTGCAGCACCTCGTACCGGGTGTAGTCGCCGGGACCGCCGGTGGGGAGCAGTTCGAGGCAGAGGGCGCCGGGGTCGAAGAGGAAGCGGCTGCCGCCGGGGGTGGTGAGGACCAGGCCGGTCGCCGGCTCCCGCTCTCCATCGGTCATGTAACCAGGATATACGGTTACAGAGCGTTCCGGGACTCCGGACGGGAACCGGCCCGGCGTCGATCCGCCCCCGGCCCGACGTCGGGCCCGGTTAATGGCAAGCGACCGAACGCCGCAGGTGGGAGACTCGTGCCCATGACCACGCTCAAGGAGCAGCTGCAGGAGGACCTCACGGCTGCCATCAGGAACCGGGACGAGCTGCGCTCGTCCACCATCCGGCTCACGCTGGCCGCCGTCACCGCCGAGGAGGTGGCGGGCAAGGAGAAGCGCGAGCTGTCCGATGCCGAGGTGCTGAAGGTGATCACCCGCGAGGCGAAGAAGCGCCGGGAGGCGGCCGAGGCCTTCGACAAGGGTGATCGGGCCGAGCAGGCCGAGCGCGAGCGTGCCGAGGGCGAGGTGCTGGCCGGGTACCTGCCCAAGCAGCTCTCCGACGAGGAGCTGGCCGCGATCGTGGCCGCCGCCGTGGCCGAGAGCGGGGCGAGCGGCCCGCAGGCGATGGGTGCCGTGATGAAGCTGGTCAAGCCGAAGGTCGACGGCCTCGCCGAGGGCGGCCGGGTCGCCGCCGCCGTGAAGGCTGCCCTGGCCTGAGCCGTAGCGGGCCCCGGAACGAGCCGGCCGTAACGGCCCCGGAACACACGCCGAAGGGGCGCCCCCCGGATTACCGGAGGGCGCCCCTTCACCGTTGTGCGGTCACGTCACCGCGCGGTCACGCGGACGGCCCGTCAGCCGTTGCCGCCGCCGTGCTTGCCGCCGTTCCCGTTCCCGTTGCCGCCGCCGATGAGGCCGGGCGGGAGGTTGAACCCTCCTCCTATCACCCCACCGGGGTTCGGGTTGGCCGGAGGCGGCGGGTTGCCGGCCGGCGGCTGCGGCTGCTGCGGCTGCGGCTGGGCGTTGGGGTCGGCCGGCGGGGTGGCGTTCGCCGGGGGCGCGGCCGGCTGGGGGTCCGGGATGTCGGTGGTCTGGATCGGCTCCAGCGGGGTGCCCTTGAGCGCCTGGTTCATCGCCATCTGCCAGATCGGGCCGGGGCCGGTGGCGCCGAACACGTCGTCGAAGTGCTTGCCGCCGATGTTGATGTTCTTCATCTTGACGCCGCCGGCGGGGCCGCCGAGCCAGACCGCGGTGGCCAGCGACGGGGTGTAGCCGTCGAACCAGGCGGCCCTCTTCTCGTCGGTGGTACCGGTCTTACCGGCGATCTTGCGGCCGTCGTCCAGACCGAGGGCGGCCGCGGTGCCCTTCTCGGTCACGTTGAGCAGGACGGTGTTGAGCGAGTCCGCGGTCTGCTCGGAGAACGCCTGGGTGCACTGGGACTGCGGGACCTTGATGTCCTTGCCGTCCACCGTGGTGATCTTGTTGATCGCGATCGGGGTGCAGTACTTGCCGCGGGCGGCGAAGGTCGCGTAGACGTTCGCCATGGTCAGCGGGGAGAGCTCCAAGGTGCCCAGGACCATCGAGGGCACCTCCTGGAACTGGTCGCCCTTGGCGGACTGGGTGATGCCCAGCTTGTTCGCCATCTGCTTCATCGCGCAGAGGCCGACCTGCTGCTCCATCTGGACGAAGTAGGTGTTGACCGAGCGGGCCATGGCCTCCTTGAGCTGGTACGGGCCGACCTCGCTGTCCTGCTCGTTCTTCACCGTGGCCTTGGGCTTGTCGGTGTTCTTCCAGGTACCCGAGCAGGTGGTCATCTGCGGGTACTCGATCTTGTTCTGGGAGGGGAACGCCTGGGTGTTCGACATACCCGACTCCAGCGCCGCCGCGGCGAGGATCGGCTTGAAGGTCGAACCGGTCTGGAAGCCGTTGCCGCCGCCCATCGCCGCGTCGACGTTGAGGTTGACGACGGTCTGGTTCTTGTTCGGGTCCAGGCCGTACGGGCGGGTCTGGGCCATCGCCAGGATCTTGCCGGTGCCGGGCTCCATCATGGTCGCCGCGGCCGACACCGGGTCGGTCACGTTGACGTTCTTGGTGACGGCGTTCTGGGCGGCGGCCTGCTTGTCCGGGTCCAGCGTGGTGTAGATGTTGAGACCGCCGGTGTCCCAGAGCTTCTTGCGGTCGTCGGCGTTCTTGCCGAAGGCCGGGTCCTGCTTGACCACATGGCGCACGTAGTCGCAGAAGAAGCCCATGCCGGCCTGGGCGGTGATGCAGCCGTTCTGCGGGTCCTTGTACTTCAGGCCCAGCGGGGCGGCCTTCGCCTCCTTCGCCTGGTCGGCGGTGATGTGCTTGTTCTCCACCATCTTGTCGATGACGACGTTGCGGCGCTTGACCGCGTTGTCGGGGTAGCGCACCGGGTCGTACTGCGACGGGTTCTGGACCAGGCCGGCGAGGGTGGCGGCCTCGGCGATGGTCAGGTCCTTGTTGCTCTTGCTGAAGTAGCGCTGGGACGCGGCCTCGACCCCGTAGGCCTGGTGGCCGTAGAAGGTGATGTTGAGGTAGTTGGTGAGGATCTGATCCTTGGTCAGGTCCTCCTCCAGCTTGATCGCGACCTTGAGCTCCTGGATCTTGCGGCCCAGGGTCTTGCGCTGGGCCTCCAGGACGGCCGCCTGGTCGTCGCCGGCCTTCTCCACGTTGACGTTCTTCACGTACTGCTGGGTCAGCGTGGAGGCGCCCTGGGCGGCGGTGCCGCTCTCCGCGTTCTTGCCGACCGCGCGCAGGACGCCCTTGAGGTCGACGGCGCCGTGCTCGTAGAACCGGGCGTCCTCGATGTCGACCTGGGCATGCCGCATGAACGGCGACATCTGGTCGGCGGTGAGGACGGTGCGGTCGCGCTCGTACACCTTGGCGATCAGGCCGCCCTTGGCGTCGAAGATCTGCGTCGCCTGGGTCAGCGGCGGGGTCTTGAAGTCGTCAGGGATGTTCTGGAAGCTCTCCGCCGTGTCCTTGGCGGTCAGCCCGATGGCGCCGACGGCGGGCAGGGCGAGGCCTGCCAACAGGACTCCGGAGAGCACGCTGACGCCCAGGAACTTCACGCCGTTGCCGACGTGGTCCAACGGTGATCCGCTGCGCTTGCGGCGCGGAGCTCCGGTGTTGCCTGGGGGCTGGGGTGCCTGTGGGCGCTTCGGTGCCATGAGGAGAACCCTACGTCCCCGAATCCCACCCATAGGGGCAGGTGTTCGCCTAGGCTTGTCACAAGCTTGCGACAGCTTCGGTGCGTCAGCACCATTCACTCTTGTGAGTGGGGAGACTTGCCCGAATTACCCGTTCTCGTCCGGATTTTGAGGCGTCTGGGGCCTGCCGTGTTCCAGTGAATGGTGGCGCTCCGTGACGACGCCTGTGGCGAGAGTGCGGGCATTGAACTTGGCAAGGCTTGCGACCTGTGGTCACTCCAACGAGTGAGCTGACCGATACCCATAGTCCAATCGGGTCATTCGAGATTGAGCCCGAAGGGGCTGTTGCAAGCTGTCGTTCTTCCGTAACGTCCTCAACTGGCAACGGTGAATATGCCGTTGCCGCCGTGGGGGAGCCTCGAATACGGGAGAGGACGGCGCCGGGATGGGCTGGGTTGACGACTGGAGTGCGCAGGCCGCCTGCCGCACGAGTGATCCGGACGAACTGTTCGTCCAGGGGGCGGCACAGAACCGCGCGAAGGCGGTGTGCAGCGGTTGCCCCGTCCGTACGGAATGCCTCGCGGACGCGCTGGACAACCGGGTGGAGTTCGGTGTGTGGGGCGGGATGACGGAGCGCGAGCGGCGGGCGCTGCTGCGCCGTCGTCCGACGGTCATCTCGTGGCGGAAGCTGCTGGAGACGGCCCGCACCGAGTACGAGGAGTCCCTCGCGACCGGCGTGATACTGACGGACTACGCCCAGGCGGGCTGAGCCCGGCGGCAGTCGGGTCGGACCGCGCCGGGCACCCCCCCCGGGGTGACTACGCCGCGCCGCTCAGCCGGTCCCCGATGGCCCGCAGTCCGTCCAGGTCGTGCACGTCACCCGGCAGCGCCGGCACCTCCACGATCGGCACGTCCGGGTACACCGACACGAAGCGGTCGCGGGTGCGGCGCTCCCGCCCCATGATCTGCATCCGCTCGGCGTGCAGCCGCAGCAACCCGGCCGCGAGCAGTTCCGCGTCGGGCGAGGAGTGCTCCGAGCCGTTCTCCTCCAGGGCCTCGGCGGCCGCCAGCGCCCGCTCCGCGGTGAGCTGCGGCGCCCCCGTGCTGTGCACCCGGTTGAGTACCAGCCCGGCCAGCGGCATCCGGTCCGCGGCGAGCCGGTCCACGAAGTACGCCGCCTCGCGCAGCGCGTCCCGCTCCGGCGCGGCCACCACCAGGAACGCCGTGCCCGGCGCCTTGAGCAGCTGGTAGGTGCGGTCGGCGCGCTCGCGGAAGCCGCCGAACATCGAGTCCATCGCGCTGACGAAGGTCTGTACGTCGGTGAGCAGCTGGGCGCCGAAGATCTTGCCCAGGGTCCCGGTGAGCAGGCCCATTCCGGCGTTGAGGAACCTCATCGCGCTGCGGCCGCCGACCTTGGCCGGCGCGGTCAGGATCCGGATCACCCGGCCGTCCAGGAAGGACCCGAGCCGGTTGGGCGCGTCCAGGAAGTCCAGCGCCGAGCGGGAGGGCGGGGTGTCCACGACGATCAGGTCCCACTCCTCGGCGGCGCGCAGCTGCCCGAGCTTCTCCATCGCCATGTACTCCTGCGTGCCCGCGAAGCCGGCCGACAGGGACTGGTAGAAGGGGTTCTCCATGATCGCCCGGGCCCGTTCGGGTTCGGCGTGGGCCAGCACGACCTCGTCGAAGGTCCGCTTCATGTCGAGCATCATGGCCTGGAGTTCTCCCGCCCGCCGCCCGCCACCACCCTCGTCCGACCCGCAGAGCGGCGCCCCCTCCATCGCGGTGACGCCCTTGACCACCCGCGGGGTGTTGTCGAGCTCGCTCAGGCCCATCGACTGGGCCAGCCGCCGGGCCGGGTCGATGGTCAGCACCACGACCTTGCGGCCGCGCTCGGCGGCCCGCAGGCCGATCGCCGCGGCGGTGGTGGTCTTGCCGACGCCGCCGGAGCCGCAGCAGACGATGATCCTCGTCTTCGGGTCGTCGATCAGCTCGTCCACCGCGAGCCGCCTTCCGGTGCTCCGTACCCCGTTGCTCATGCGCCTGCCTCGCTACGCTCGGCAGGCGCTTCGCACATGCCGCACATGCCGCACCGCTTGATGGTCCGCTCGCTTCGCTCGCTCATGCCGCCCCCTGCCGCTTCAGTTCGCCCGCCAGCCGGTACAGCCCGCCGAGGTCCACGCCCTCGCCGAGCAGCGGGAGTTCGTACGTCGGGAGCCGCAGCTGCTGCAGGTCGGCGCGCTGCTCACGCTCCAGCTCGACCCGCTCGGCGTGCTCCCTGGCCTGCTCCAACAGCGGGTCGAGCAGCGGCTCCACCGCGGCCCGGACGGTCTCCGGCTTGCGGGAGCGGCCGCCCAGCCCGGCCTCGCCGAGGGCCAGCGCCACCTCTTCGCGGTGGTCCCCGTCCACCGCGGCCACCGCCGCCGCGTCCAGCACCGGCGGCCGGACCATGTTGACCATCACCCCGCCCACCGGGAGCTTCGCCTCGCGCAGCTCCGCGATGCCGTCGACGGTCTCCTGCACCGGCATCTCCTCCAGCAGGGTGACCAGGTGCACCGCGGTCTCCGGCGACTTCAGCACCCGCATCACGGCCTGCGCCTGGGTGTGTATCGGGCCGATCCGGGCCAGCCCGGCGACCTCGGAGTTGACGTTCAGGAACCGGGTGATCCGCCCGGTCGGCGGGGCGTCCATGACCACCGCGTCGTACCGGCGCCGACCGTCCGGGCCCTTGCGGCGGGCCGCCTCGCAGGCCTTGCCGGTGAGCAGCACGTCCCGCACGCCGGGGGCGATGGTGGTGGCGAAGTCGACGAAGCCGACCTTCTGCAGCGCCTTTCCGGCCCGGCCGAGCTTGTAGAACATCTCCAGGTACTCGAGCAGCGCCTGCTCGGTGTCGATGGCCAGCGCGAAGACCTCGCCGGGCGCGCCCTCCCCGGCGGGCAGCCCGAGCTGGGGGCGGGCGACCGAGGCGATCCGGCGCTCCTCGTACGGCAGGGCGGCGATGCCGAACTGCTCGGCGATGCTCTGTCGTCCCTCGACCTCGATCAGCAGCACCCGCCCGCCGTCGGCGGCCAGCGCCAGCGCCAGCGCGGCGGCCAGCGTGGTCTTCCCGGTGCCGCCCTTGCCGCTGACCACGTGCAGCCGGACACCTTCCCAGTCGGGGTCGCGCCGGGCCGCCTGGCCGGGGGTGCGTGCCACGCTCCGTCTCCGTCCGTCTCCGTCCTACGGGCGTCCCCTCCGCCGAGGACGCCCCTGAGACGAGGGTGCCCCTACCGACAGAGGCGCCCCTCACGAGGGTGCCCTCTCGCGAGAGTAACCAGGGAGCGCGCCCGATGCCCGGAGCACCTGGGGTGCCGGGACCGAATCATGCCCCCTTTGTGCCCCACCTCACACGCCGCCCGACCGGGCCTGTCTCGCGGGCCTGCCCGGGCTCGCGGTGCTCCCCCAGCCTTCGGCGGGGAGGTGCCCCCACCGAAGTGGCTCCGCCTCCGGCCTTCGGCCGGGAGGTGCCCGCCTCCTCCGCCGTGCGATGCACGCACCCCAACGCCGCGACCTGATCCGACCCGGCCCACGAGACGGGCCCGGTGCGGCGGCGATCGCCGGGGCGGCTCGTCTAGAGTCTGGCCATGACCAAGTGGGAATACATGACGGCGCCCCTGCTCGTGCACGCCACGAAGCAGATCCTGGACAACTTCGGCGAGGACGGCTGGGAGCTCGTCCAGGTCGTGCCCGGCCCCAACCCGGAGCAGCTGGTGGCCTACTTCAAGCGGGAGAAGAACGCATGAGCAAGGTCGAGGAGAAGCTCGCCGAGCTGGGTCTGACCCTGCCGCCGGTGGCCGCTCCGGTCGCCGCGTACGTGCCGGCCCTGCTGTCGGGCGAGTTCGTGTTCACCTCCGGCCAGCTGCCGGTCGTCGGCGGCAAGCTGCCGAGCACCGGCAAGGTCGGCGCCGAGGTGTCCCCGGAGGAGGCCAAGGAGCTCGCGCAGATCTGCGCGCTGAACGCCCTGGCCGCTGTCAAGTCGGTGATCGGCGACCTGGACCGGATCGAGCGGGTCGTGAAGGTCGTCGGCTTCGTCGCCTCCGCCCCCGACTTCACCGGCCAGCCTGCCGTGGTCAACGGCGCCAGCGAGCTGCTCGGCCAGGTGCTGGGCAACGCCGGTGTGCACGCCCGCAGCGCGGTCGGCGTCGCGGTGCTGCCGCTGGACGCCCCGGTCGAGGTCGAGCTCCAGGTACGCGTCAAGACCAGCTGAGTGTGATCGCGAAGGCGGGGTCGGGCCTGTCCAACCCCGCCTTCGTGCGCTTAGCATCCGGGCATGGACCATCGAGCAACGACGCTCCCGATGCCGCCCGGCTGGCCCGCCCGGATCCGGGCGGTCGACTCCGGCGAACTGACCCCGCCGGTGCCCAGGCCCGCCGCGACGGTCGTGCTGCTGCGCGACTCCGCCGCCGGGCCGGAGGCCTACCTGCTGCGCCGCCGCACCTCGATGGCCTTCGCGGCCGGGATGTACGCCTACCCGGGCGGCGGCGTGGACCCGCGGGACGCCGAGGTCGAGACGGGCTGGGCGGGGCCGACGCCCGAGGAGTGGGCGCACCGGCTCGGGGTGGACACCCGGACGGCGCGGGCGGTGGTCTGCGCGGCGGTGCGCGAGACCTTCGAGGAGGCCGGCGTGCTGCTGGCCGGCCCGGACGCCGACAGCGTCGCCGAGCCGCGCGACTGGTCCGCCGAGCGGGCCGCGCTGGAGGCGCACGAGCTGTCCTTCGCCGAGTTCCTCCGTGACCACGGCCTGGTGCTGCGCAGCGACCTGCTGGGCGGCTGGGCCCGCTGGATCACCCCGGAGTTCGAGGAGCGGCGCTACGACACCTGGTTCTTCGTCGCCGCCCTGCCACCCGGCCAGCGCGCGGCCCTGGAGGTTGGCGAGGCCGACCGGGTCACCTGGTTGACGCCGGCCGAGGCGGTCAAGGGCCACCAGGACGGCCGGTTCGGCATGCTGCCGCCGACCGTGACGGTGCTGCGCGAGCTGTCGCCGGTCCGGACCGCCGCCGACGCGGTGACCGCGGCCGCCGACCGGGTGCTGGAGCCGGTGCTGGGCCGGGCCGAGGTCCGGGGCGACCGGATGACGGTCCGCTGGCCCGGGTATGACGAACTGACCATCGACGGGGAGTTCCCCGAGGATTCCTGAGCCGAGGAGCCCTCACCCGAGGAGCCCTCGGCCGAGGAGCCCTCACCGGAGGACTCCCGACCGCACCGAGAGATGCCGACCAGAAAGGACCGACACCCGATGAACCACAACGACGTGGCTCGCCGGACGGCCCCCGAGCTGCCCGCCCGCCGACTGATCCCCCGTTCCACCGGCTGCGACAGCCAGGTCCCGTTCGTCGAGGTCGCCCAGCGCGCCCTCGTCCGGGCCCTGCCGCTGCGGGTCCTGCATCGCGACGGCGAGGGCGGCCGGTGAGCGAGCGGAGTGAGCGAACTGTTGAGAGGTGCGCATGAGCGGACTCCTGCCGGGTGACCCCGCCGCCGCGATCGGCGGCGAGGCCACCCCTCGGGCGCTGTGCGTGCTGGCGCCGAACCCGTCGCCGATGACGCTGGACGGCACCAACACCTGGCTGCTCTCCGAGCCCGGTTCGGACCTCGCGGTGGTGATCGACCCGGGCCCGCTGCACGAGGGCCACCTGCGCCGGGTGGTCGAGCTCGCCGAGGAGCGGGGCCAGCGGATCGCGCTCACCCTGCTCACCCACGGCCACGCCGACCACTCCGAGGGCGCGGTCCGCTTCGCCGAGCTGACCGGCAGCGAGGTGCGGGCCCTGGACCCGGCGCACCGGCTGGGCTCCGAGGGCCTGGTGGGAGGTCAACGCCTGGACGTCGGCGGCCTCGATCTGCGGGTGGTCGCCACCCCCGGCCACACCTCGGACTCGCTGACCTTCCACCTGCCGGACGACGGCGCGATCCTCACCGGCGACACCGTGCTCGGCCGCGGCACCACGATGGTCGCCCACCCCGACGGCCGGCTCGGCGACTACCTGGACTCGCTGCGCCATCTGCACACGATGGCCTCCCACCACGGTGTGCGGACCGTGCTGCCCGGCCACGGCCCGGTGCTCGCGGATGCGCTCGGCGCCGTCGACTACTACCTGGCCCACCGGGCCACCCGGCTCGCCCAGGTGGAGACCGCGGTCGAGGCGGGCTGCCGGACGGCGGTCGACGTGGTCGCCCGGGTCTACGCGGACGTGGACCGGGCGCTCTGGCCGGCCGCCGAGCTCTCGGTGCGGGCCCAGCTGGAGTACCTGGAGGAGCACGGGCTCATCCCCGACCAGGGCTGACCCGCGAACGGCGAAGGGCCGGTCCGCCCGGACCGGCCCTTCAGCGTTCGTACGGTGTCAGCGCGAGCGGCGCGACAGCCGCTCGACGTCCAGCAGGACCACCGCGCGCGCCTCCAGCTTCAGCCAGCCGCGGCCGGCGAAGTCGGCGAGCGCCTTGTTGACCGTCTCGCGGGAGGCGCCGACCAGCTGGGCCAGCTCCTCCTGGGTGAGGTCGTGGGCGACGTGGATGCCCTCCTCGGACTGCACGCCGAAGCGGCGGGACAGGTCCAGCAGGGCCTTGGCGACGCGGCCGGGCACGTCGGAGAAGACCAGGTCGGACATCACGTCGTTGGTCCGGCGCAGTCGGCGGGCGATGGCCCGCAGCAGCGCGATGGAGACCTCGGGGCGGGCGTGCAGCCAGGGCTGCAGGTCGCCGTGGCCCAGGCCCAGCAGCTTGACCTCGGTCAGCGCGCTGGCGGTGGCGGTGCGCGGCCCCGGGTCGAACAGCGACAGCTCGCCGATCATCTCGCTGGGGCCGAGCACGGCGAGCATGTTCTCGCGGCCGTCCGGCGAGGCACGGTGCAGCTTGATCTTGCCCTCGGCGACGACGTACAGCCGGTCGCCCGGGTCGCCCTCGTGGAACAGCGACTCCCCACGGGCGAGGGTGACCTCGGTCATGGAAGCGCGCAGCTCGCCGGCCTGTTCGTCGTCGAGTGCCGCGAAGAGTGCGGCGCGCCGCAGAACGTCGTCCACGTGCTTCCTCCTTCTCGGCCGTGCGGCGAGTGGGCCGTCCGGCGCAAGTTCCGTTCAGTGTTCTGCATCACCAAGCATGGCGCATGTCGCTCCGATCATATGAGGAGGGGGTGTGTCCGGGGGTGCGGTGCGGGGCCATTCGTACCGGCGGGTCATCGGGCGGGGCGCCCGGCGACCGTCGGTCTGTCGAACGCCTGGCCGTCCGGATCGAACAGGGAGTCGCCCACCGCCGTACGGGCGGAGAGGACGGTGTGCCCGGCCCGGTGCGCGCTGGTCAGGCCGGCCGTACGCAGGGCGGTGAGGTGCTGGGAGACGGCGGCCGGGGACAGCCCGGTGCGGCGGGCCAGCTCGCTGGTCGAGGCGGGGGAGTCCAGCTCGGCCAGCAGCCGGGCCCGGGAACGGCCGAGCACGGCTGCCAGCGCGTCGGTGCGCGCGGCGGTGCCCGGGCGGTCCTCCCACAGGGTCGCCGTGCCGCGCGCCGGGTAGATCAGCTGAGGTGGGTCCGGCGGCAGCACCCGGGTGAGCACCCGGGGCCAGGCGAAGGTCGAGGGCAGGAGCAGCAGTCCGGCCCCCGCGTTCAGCCGGGTGACCGCGCAGTGCCGGCGCTCCAGCCGCAGCGCGGTGCCGTCCCAGCGGACCGTCCCGTGCAGCTCGTCCAGCATCCGGGCGGTGCCGTGCTCGGCGGCCTGCCGGGAGCGGTGGAAGACGTCCGCCGCGAGCAGCGCGCGGATCCGGGCCCAGTACGGGGCGAGCGCCAGCTCCCAGTACGCCTCGATCTCGGCGGCCAGCCGGGGCAGCTGGGCCGCCGGGTCGCGGTACAGCGGCTCCAGGGCGGCCGGCAGCCGGCCGTCCGCCTCGGCGGCCACGATGTCGAGGTCGGCCCGGACCTGTCCGGCGCCGGTCGCGGTGACCGCGGCCAGTTCCTCGGCGAGCGTGGGGGAGAAGCCCGCCGGGGTGGGGTTGAGGAAGTCGGGCAGGTGGCCGTCGGGCGGGACCATCGCGGCCAGCCGGCCGCGGTCCAGCCCGGCGTCGGCGAGCCGCTCGCGCACCTGCCCGGCCCAGCGGCGGTGCAGCGCGGGGGCGGGGGAGTGCGCGAGGGCGCGCAGGCTGGTCACCACCTCCTGCATCGGGCTGACGGCGAACCGGGTCAGCGCCAAGTCCTGTGCGGAGAACTGGAGTTCCGTCCGCATCCGCGGCCCCCTTCGGAAGATTCGGCCCCAGCTTAAACACTGGTGGCCCGCCCGGCTCCGGGCGCAGGATGCCTGCGTCCCCACCGATCCGTACGAAAGCCGGTACACCCATGTCCAGCACCACCGGGCGCACGTCCACCACCGCCGAGGCCCGCGAGCGGGCGCTGCGACTGCGCGGGCTCGTCGAGGAGGGCGTGCTCGTCCTGCCCAACGCCTGGGACGCCGGCAGCGCGGCGGTGATCGCCTCGGCCGGCGCCCGGGCGATCGCCACCACCAGCGGCGGCGTCTCCTGGTCGCTCGGGCGCGGCGACGGCCAGCGGATGGACCGGGCGACGGCGGTCGAGGCGGCCCGGCGGGTCGTCGCGGCGGTGGACCTGCCGGTCACCGTCGACGCCGAGGGCGGGTACGGGCCGCTGCCCGCCGATGTGGCCGCCACCGTGACCGAGCTGGTCGCCGTGGGCGCGGCCGGGGTCAACCTGGAGGACTCGACGGCCGTCGGCGGGCCGCTGTTCCCGGTGGCCGAGCAGGCCGAACGGCTGCGCGCCGCCCGCACGGCGGCGGCCGCCGCCGGACTGCCCGAGCTGCTGGTCAACGCCCGCACCGACGTGTTCCTGTTCGGGCTGGGCGGGCTGGACGACGTGCTGGTCCGGGCCGAGGCCTACGCCGAGGCGGGCGCGGACGGCCTGTTCGTCCCCGGGCTGCTGGACCTCGATGCCCTCGCCGAGCTGTGCAAGCGCACCCCGCTGCCGGTGAACGCGATGGCCGTCGCGGGCGGGCCGACCGTCGCCGAACTCGCCGCCACGGGGGTGCGGCGAATCAGCGTCGGCACCGGCCTCGCCCAGCTCGCGTACACGGCGGCCCGCCGCGCCGCCGTCGAGCTGCTCGGCGCCGGGACGCTGACGGAGCTCGACGGGGCGCTCGGCTTCGGGGAGCTGAACGGGCTGTACTGATCGGGCCGGCGCCTGGTGAGGCTGGGGCTGATCGAGCCGCTGCCCGGTGGGGCCGGGCTCACCGGGCCGGTGCCCGGTGAGGCCGTACCGGCCGCAGGATCAGCCGGTGAAGCCCAGTTCGGCGAGGCTCCGGTCGATCCGCGCGCGGTGGGCGGCCTCCCAGTCGTCCAGGGTCTCGGCGGCCTCCTTGGCCAGCTTGGCCCGGGCCGCGTCCAGGGCCTTCGCCCGGTCGGCGGCGGGCACCACCACGACGCCCTCCTCGTCGGCCACCACGATGTCGCCCGGCGCCACCAGCACCCCGCCGCAGCGCGCCGGGGCGCCGTGGGTGCCCAGCCGCTTCTTCGACCCGGGGATCGGGATGACGCCCCGGGCGACCACCGGGAAGCCCAGCTCCCGCACCTCGCCGAGGTCGCGGATCAGGCCGTCGGCCACGAAGGCGGCGACGCCCCGGCGCTGCGCCACGGCGCAGACGTTGCCGCCGGCCAGCGCGTAGTCCAGGTCACCGGACTCCACCACGATCACCGAGCCGGGCTCGGCCCGGTAGATCGCCGCGTGCAGCATCAGGTTGTCGCCGGGCGGGCACTGCACCGTGAAGGCCGGTCCGGCCACCCGGGGCATGCCCGCCCACAGCGGGCGCAGGCCGATGTCCATCACCTGGGCGCGGCCCAGGACGTCGGCCAGGGTGGTGGTGGGGATGTCCTGAAAGTCCATGAAATTCTGTTCCATGCTTCCTCGTTGCTCCCTCACTCGCAGATGATCAGATCGCGAGAAGCCTAGGACGCGGATGCGAACGGGGGTTCACGGACTCCCGGGCTCTTCGGTCCCCCGGCTCCCCCGGGTCGCCCGGCTCCAGGCCTCAGGCGTAGAACTTCAGCAGCTCCGGCACCAGCGCCTCGGCCGCCACCTCGTGGGTCTGGTCGGCCAGCGTCCGGTACTCGGCGCCCGGCACGGCCGCCGCCACCGCGCGGGAGGGCGCCCGCAGCAGTTCCGGGCTGGCGCCGCCGTCCAGGACCAGGGTCGGCACGGTGATCCCGGCCAGGAGGTCGACCGGGACGGTCGCGCCGGTCCGCGCGCCGAGCGCCGCCGCGTCGTACGCCAGGGTCGGTGCGACCGCCTCGAACACCGGCCACACCGGGGCGGAGCGCATCCCGTCCACCATCTCCCCGGGCATCCCGACGAAGGTCATGAAGGCCGCGACGGCGTCCCCGCGCCGCCCCTCGGCGAGCGCCGCCTCCAGCTCGGTGACGTACCCGACGAAGCGCTCGCTCTGCCCCTCCTCGGTGCTGAAGGGCGGCTCGTAGACGGCGAGTCGGGTCATGCCGACGCCTGCGGCGGCGGCCCGCAGCGCGAGTGCGGCGCCCGAGGAGATGCCGAAGACGCGGGCCGACCCTCCGGCGGCCGCGATGACCGCCGCCAGGTCCTCGATCTCGCGCTCCACGGCGAACGGCGCGGTGTCCCCGCTGCCGCCGCGGCCGCGCCGGTCGTAGGCCCACACGGTGTGGTGGGCCGAGAGCTGCTCGGCGACCGCGACGCCCGGGTCGAAGCCGCGGTGGCCGATCGCCCCGTCCACCAGCACGACGGCCGGGCCGGAGCCGGTGACGGTGCAGGCGAGGGTGGTGCCGTCGGTGGAGACCACGGTGTTCATGGGGTGTTCCTTCTGTCGAGCGAGTCGGTCACAGGGGTAGACCGGGGCTCGCCGCAGAACTCATCGCTCTCGTCGGAAAATTTTTCGACGAGTTCTGAGCCGGGGGCGCAAGTGTCTCCTCGCGGGCACATGTTTCACAGGTAAATTACCTGTTAATCTTTTTGTATGGCCACAACCGCCCAGTTCCGGCAGGCTCTCCGGGTCGGTCCGCCCGGAGACGGCTGGCACAAGCCCGCACTCAGCGCCGTGGTGACCCTCGGCACCCTCAACCTCACCCTGTTCGCCCTCGGCCGGCTCGACCTCGCGCTCTACACCTCGGCCGGCGGCCTCGGCGCGCTGTACGGGCACGGCCTGCCCTACCGCGCCCGGGCCCGGACGCTGGCCGCCGTGCTGCTCGGTACCGTCCTCAGCACCGGCGCCGCCCTCACCGCCGCCGCGCTCACCCGCGACGCCGTCGTACTGGTCGCGGTGGCGGCCGCGCTCGCCGCGCTGCACAAGCTGCTCTGCGACGCCGCCCGGATCGGCCCGCCCGGCAGCCTGATCATCACCTTCACCACCGCCAGCTGCGCCTTCGTCCCCCAGCGGCTCCCCGACCTCGCACCGCACCTGGCACTCACCGTGCTCGGCGCCGCACTGGCCTGGCTGGTCTGCATGGCCCCCGCGACGCTGCGCCCGTACGGCCCGGAGCGGATCGCCACCGCCCGCGCGCTGGAAGCCGCCGCCCGACTGCTGCGCACCGCGCCCGGCGCGCCGGACGCCGCCGCCCGTACCGCCCTGGTCGGCGCGGTCGACGCGGCCCGGCACAGCCTCGCGCTCTCCTCCCCGGCCCGGCGGCGCGCCCTCGGGGACGCGCCCGAGCGGCTGCTCGTCCACGCCGAGGCGGCCCTCGCCGCACCCGCCGGGCCGACGGTCGCCGAGCGGTACGTCGCCTGGGCCCGGGACCTGCGGTGCGGCCGCGCCCTGCCGCTGCTGGACCTCACCGAGGCGGAGGCCGCTGACCTGCGCGCCCGCCGGCCCGGCCCCCGGCCCTCGCCGCGTGCCGCGCTGCGGCCCGGCTCGGTGCTGCTGCCGATCGGCCTGCGGGTCGCGGTCGGCTGCGCCGCCGCCGGCTGGCTCTCGCTGGCGCTCGGCGTCGGCCGCCCGTACTGGGCGGTGGTCACCGCGGCCTCGGTGTTCCAGGCCAACAGCACGCTCTCCTGGCAGCGCGCGCTGCAGCGGGTGCTCGGCAACCTGCTCGGCCTGGCGCTGTTCACCGCCGCGCTGCCGCTCGCCCACTCCGGCCCCGTGGCGCTCATCGTGCTCGGGCTGATCTGCCAGTTCGGCGCGGAGGCCACGATCGCCCGCAGCTACTGGCTGGCCACCGTCTTCGTCACCCCGATGGCACTGCTGATGACCGAGTTCGCCGGCCTGCAACCCGCCCGGACCCTGGTCGCCGACCGCTGGCTGGACACCTGCGTCGGCGCGCTCACCGGGCTCGCCGCCTGCCTGCTGGTCACCAACCGCCGTACCGCCGCCCGGCTCTCCCGGGCCCTGGCCGGGGCCGAGACCGCCACCCGCGAGGCCCGGTCCGCCGTCGCGGCGGCCGGCTCCGAGGCCGTGACCGCCCGGACCGGGCTGGCCACCGCCCTGCTGGAACTGCGCGAGGCCGCCGACACCGCGACCGGCGAGTGGCGCCGACCGGCCCTCCCGCACCAGCGCGCCGCCGACACCGAGCGGCACGCCCACCACCTGCTGGCGGCCCTGCTGGAGCGCCGGGGAGCCGGAGTGCGCGCCGTCTAGGATCGAACGAACGGGTCGGTCGCGGAACGGGAGCAGCGCACGTGGAGGACGTCGTCGCAGGTGTGCTGCGCCAGTGGGAGCGCGCCTACCCGGGCCTGGACACCGGCCCGATCGCCGTCCTCGGCCGGATCAACCGCTGCGCCGCGCTGCTCCAGCAGACCCCCGACCCGCTCACCCGGGCCGGCCTCACCCGCGCCGAGTTCGACATCCTCGGCGCCCTGCGCCGGGTCGACCGCGAGCTGACCCCCACCCAGCTGGCCCGCGAGAGCTTCGCCTCCGGCGCCGCCGTGACCAAGCGCCTGCGGCTGCTGGAGGAACGCGCTCTGGTCAGCCGCCGCCCCGACGACCGCGACCGCCGGGTCGCCCACCTCTCGCTCACCGACGCCGGACGGGAGCTGGTCGACGGCCTGATCCAGGAACTCGTCGCGTACGACCGCGCGCTGCTCTCCGGTCTCACCCCCGACGAGCAGGACCGCCTCGCCGAGGCGCTGGCCGGGCTGCTCAACACCCTTGAGGGCACCATCGGCCGCGCTCTCCGGTGACCACCCCCGGAGGCGCCGGCCGGGGCGAGCGGCCCCGGCCGCACGACGGCAGTGTCCTCGGCCGACAGGGTCCTGACCATCCGATCTCGGCCCCGGCCGAACCGCTGTCACCGGAGAACGGCGTCCCCGGCAGGGCGGTTTCCGTTGCATGATCGGCCCCAAGCGGTGCGCCGCTCGGCGTAGCCTTCGTGCATGGCAGAGAGCAAGGCCCGGAAGACCGCGACCAAGGCCCCCGCCAAGGCGGCGGCTCAGAAGCCGACCGCGAAGCGGGCAGCCGTGAAGTCGGCCGTAGGACCGGCCTCGAAGTCGGCCGTGAAACCGGCTTCGAAGCCCGCCGTGAAGCCGAGGAAGCCGGAGTCGCAGCTGGCGATGGTGCGGCGGGCCCGGCGGATCAACCGCGAGCTGGCGGAGCTGTACCCGTACGCTCATCCGGAGCTGGACTTCGAGAGCCCGTTCCAACTGCTGGTGGCCACCGTGCTGTCGGCGCAGACCACCGACCTGCGGGTGAACCAGACCACCCCGGCGCTGTTCGCCAGGTACCCGACGCCCGAGGACATGGCGGCGGCGAACCCGGAGGAGCTGGAGGAGATCATCCGCCCGACCGGCTTCTTCCGGAACAAGGCGAAGTCGCTGATCGGCCTCTCGATCGCGCTGCGCGACGAGTTCGGCGGCGAGGTCCCGGGCCGGCTGGACGACCTGGTGACCCTGCCCGGCGTCGGCCGCAAGACCGCCAACGTCGTCCTCGGCAACGCCTTCGGAGTCCCCGGCATCACCGTGGACACCCACTTCGGACGGCTGGCCCGGCGGTTCGGCTGGACCACCGAGGAGGACCCGGTGAAGGTCGAGCTGGCCGTCGCCGAGATCTTCCCGAAGTCGGAGTGGACGATGCTCTCGCACCGGGTGGTCTTCCACGGCCGCCGGATCTGCCATTCGCAGAAGCCCGCCTGCGGGGCCTGCCCGATCGCGCCGCTCTGCCCCGCGTACGGGGAAGGCGAGACCGACCCGGAGAAGGCCCGCAAGCTGCTCAAGTACGAGATGGGCGGCCAGCCCGGCCAACGGCTGAAGCCACCGTCGGACTTCCCCGGCGAGGCGGCCGCCCGGGCCGACGCCGCCGCCCACCAGGGGCAGGTCGCGGACCTGGCGGTGGGCGCATGACGGCGGGCGCCATCGAGCGGGACGGCCTGCCGGCCTGGTTGCAGCCGGTCCGGGACGCGGCCGAGCGGGTGCTGCCCGAGCAGCTGAGCCGCTTCCTGCCGCCGCACGAGGGCGGCCGGGCGGCCGCGGTGCTGATGCTGTTCGGCGAGGGCCCGGACGGTCCGGACGTGCTGCTGATCGAGCGGGCCCGTTCGCTGCGCTCGCACGCCGGCCAGCCGTCCTTCCCGGGCGGCGCGCTGGACCCGGAGGACGGCGACCCGGACGGCCCCGGCCCGATCGCGGCGGCGCTGCGCGAGGCCTGGGAGGAGACCGGCCTGGACCCGGCCGGGGTGCAGGTCTTCGCGGAGCTGCCCCGGCTGTACATCCCGGTGAGCCGCTTCGTGGTGACCCCGGTGCTGGGCTGGTGGCGCGAGGAGTCGCCGGTGCGCCCGGTGGACCGGGGCGAGACCGGCGCGGTGTTCCGGGTGTCGATCGCCGACCTCGCCGACCCGGCGAACCGGGTCCGGCTGCGGCACCCGTCCGGGCACATCGGGCCGGCCTTCGCGGTCGCCGGGCGGCTGGTCTGGGGCTTCACCGCCGGGGTGATCGACCGGGTGCTGCACCACAGCGGCCTGGAGCTGCCCTGGGACCCGTCCCGGATCGTCGACCTCTCGGACGAGGCACTCGCGCTGGTCCAGGGTGACCTCGAGCACTCCCGCGCCCTGCCGGGCGGCGACGCCGGCACCTCGTGACGGGCCGTCGGCGCGGCGGGTCCGCGAAGCGTGGGAGGGTGTCGGAGTGAACGTCCTGGATGTGCTGCTGATCCTCGCCGCCGTCGGATTCGCCATTTCGGGCTACCGGCAGGGCTTCGTGGTGGGCGTCCTGTCGCTCGTCGGCTTCCTCGGCGGCGGTCTGCTGGCCGTCCAGCTGCTGCCGCTGCTGCTCGACCACCTCAGCCCCGGCACCACGGCCTCGGTGGTGGCCGTCGTGGTGGTGATCACCTTCGCCGCGATCGGCCAGGCGATCACCGCGCACTTCGGCTGGAAGCTGCGCGGGCACATCGACCGCCGCCCGGCCCGGGTGCTGGACGCGTCCGGCGGCGCGGTGGTCAACGTGATCTCGATGCTGCTGGTGGCCTGGCTGATCGGTTCCGCGCTGGCCGGGACGTCCCTGCCGACGGTCTCCAAGCAGGTCCGATCCTCGGCGATCCTCGGCGGCGTCCAGAGCGCGCTGCCCGGCGACGCGCCGAACTGGTTCTCGGACTTCTCCAAGGTGCTCGCCCGCAACGGCTTCCCGCAGGTGTTCAACCCCTTCGAGCACGAGCCGATCACCCAGGTCGACACCCCCGACCCGGCGCTGGCCGGCAGCGCGGCGGTGGCCAAGGCCCGGCAGAGCCTGGTCAAGGTGGTCGGCACCGCGACCTCCTGCGGCAAGACCCTGGAGGGCAGTGGCTTCGTCTTCGCCCCGCACCGGGTGATGACCAACGCCCACGTGGTCGGCGGCGTCGACGAGCCGACCGTGCAGATCGGCGGCGTCGGCCAGCTGTACGACGCGACGGTGGTCCGCTACGACTGGCAGCGCGACATCGCCGTCCTGGACGTGCCCAAGCTGAACGCGCCCCCGCTGACCTTCGCGGGCGAGGCCAAGACCAACGACAGCGCGATCGTCGCGGGCTTCCCCGAGAACGGCGCCTTCAACGTCCAGCCCGCCCGCATCCGCGGCCGGATCCAGGCCAACGGCCCGGACATCTACCACCGCGGCCAGGTGGTGCGCGACGTGTACTCGGTGCGCTCGCTGGTCCGCCAGGGCAACAGCGGCGGCCCGCTGCTCACCCCGGACGGCCAGGTGTACGGCGTGGTGTTCGCCAAGTCCCTGGACAGCGGGGACACCGGATACGTGCTGACCTCGGCCGAGGTGCGCGAGGACGCGCAGGCGGGCAGCACCGCGAACACCCGGGTGGACACCCAGGGCTGCGCGCTCTGAGGCTGGTCGTTCGGCCGGTGCGGCGCCGGGTGTCCTGGTTCGCCGACGCTGGTCGTTCGGCCGGTGCGGCGCTGGTGGGGCGTCGGCGCGGCGCCGGTGCGGAATCCGTCGCACCGTCAGTCCGCCCTGGTAGCCTCGGCCGCGCTCACCCGTTCGGCTCAACCGGGCGCCGTCCCCGGAGTGAGCTCAACGGGAGGTCGTGGTAGTCCGATGATGGGTCATTCGCACGCGGTGAGCGGGGCGATGCTGTACGCGGCCTCCGCTCCGTTCCTGCCCCCGCTGCTGCTGCACACCACGCTGCAGCCGGCGGACATACTGATGGGCACGGTGCTGTGCGCGGGCGCGGCGCTGCTGCCGGACCTCGACCACCACGACGGCTCGATCGCCAACTTCCTCGGCCCGGTCTCCAAGGCGCTCTGCCGCTTCGTGGCCTGGGCCTCCGGCGGTCACCGGCACGCCACCCACTCGCTGCTGTTCGTCGCGCTGATGGGCGGCGGCACCTGGGCCGGCGTCACCTACCTGGGCCGCTACTTCACGCTCGGGCTGACGTTCTTCCTGCTGGCGCTCGCGATCAAGGCCCTGCGGCTGTGCCCGCCGGGCCACGGCCCGGAGGTGTGGATCACCGTCATCGGCCTGTCCGCGCTCGGCACCTTCGGGATGAACACCTGGATGCCCAACTCGCCCGGCTGGCTGCCGTACGCGGCGGCGCTGGGCACCCTGGCGCACCTGCTGGGCGACTGTCTGACCAAGAAGGGCGCGCCGCTGCTGTGGCCGCACAAGGAGCGCTACGAGATCGTGCTGATCAAGCGCAGCGGCAACAACGTCGAGACCAAGGTGCTGGTGCCGATCATGTCGGTGGCGACCTTCGTCCTGCTCTGGTTCACCGCGCTGTCCCCGACCATGGTGAACTGACCGGCTGTTGACCAGCCTGCCGAAGCGGCGCGAGACCTCAGGTCTCGCGCCGCAGTCGTGCGCCCACCCACCGGGCGCGCCGGCCGAGGATGCGGGGGATGCCGAGCTGCCGCTGCGCCCCGCGCTGACGGCCGTCGAGGCCCTCGAAGCCGAGGTCCTCCGCCCAGTCCGGGCGGGGCGCGGAACGCTGGGGGCTGTTGTGGCGTCGGCCGCGCGGGGCGGCGCCGCGATCGGGCATCCAGGTCATACCGGAATTGATGCCCCTGGGCCGGTGAGGGTAACCGCCCGGGTCCGTCGAAATTGGCCTATGCGCTTGTCATATGAGTTTTGCGACAAGGGGGTTGGGCCAAAGGTCCCTTCCTCGACGCCCCGGTCGATTCCCGGAATGAGCCCTTGGCCGATCATCGCGGCCGATCCCTGGCCGATCCCGGGGCCGATCCCGTGGGCTGATCCCCTGCGGCCCGGACGGTCAGTCCTTGTGGCGGCCCACCCAGTCCAGCAGCTCGGCCGTGAACTCCTCCGGCGCCTCCTCGTGCGGGAAGTGCCCGACCCCCGGCAGCAGCCGCCAACGGTACGGCGCCGCCACGTACTCGCCGCCGCCGAGCGCGGTGTGCGACAGCAGCACCGGGTCCGCGGCGCCCTGGACGTGCAGCGTCGGCGCGGTGATCGGCTTCTTCATCCGCCGGGCGAACTGGATGCCGTCCGGGCGGGCCATCGAGCGCAGCAGCCAACGGTACGGCTCGATCGAGCAGTGCGCGGTGCTGGGGATCTGGATCGCCTGCCGGTACGCGTGCACCGCCGTCCCGTCAATCTTGGTCGGCCCGGTCCACTCGTCCAGGTAGCGGCCGACCAGCGCGGCGTCGTCGGCCACCAGACGGCGTTCCGGTATCCACGGCCGCTGGAAGCCCAGCACGTGCTCGAAGGCGGCCATCTGCTTGCGGTCGGTCAGCAGCGCCCGGCGCAGGTCCCGGGGGTGCGCGGCGGAGACCACGGTGAGGCTCTGGATCACCGACGGGCGCATCACCGCCGCCACCCAGGCCAGGGTGCCGCCCGAGGCGTGCCCGACCAGGTGCGCCCGGCGCTCGCCGAGCGAGCGGATCACACCGGTGATGTCCAGGGCGAGGTTGCCCGGGTCGTAGCCGCGCGGGGTGCGGTCGCTGCCGCCGATGCCGCGCAGGTCGAGCGCCACCGCGCGGTAGCCGGCCTCGGCGAGCGCGGTCAGCTGGTGGCGCCAGGCCCACCAGTACTCGGGCCAGCCGTGCACCAGCAGCACCAGCGGGCCGGAGCCCAGCTCGGCGATGTGGAAGCGGGCGCCGTTGGCCGCGAGGTCGCGGTGCGTCCACGGGCCGGACTGCCGGATGCTCCAGGCCTCGGCGGGCTCCTGCCCGGTCTCCTGCCCGGTCTCCTGCCCGGTCTCCTGTTCCGGGGCCAGCTCGGGGCCGGAGTCGGGGCCGGAATCGGCGGACGGCTGCGCGGGCGCGGGCTTCTGGTCAAGCGGCATACCGAGAGCGTGTCACATCCGTGCGCCGGACACGCGCCCGGCACTCGCCGTCGGCGGGTCCGGGTACGTGTCCGGCGGGGTCCTGCGGGGTCGGGTCCGTTACGGGATGCGGCCCAGGCCCCGGTCGATCTCCTCCTGGGTGGCCGGGCGCGGCCGGACGTTCTTCAGCACCTCGGCGGTCTTCTGGGCGCCCTCGATGGTGCGCTCGGGCTTCTGGATCTTCTTGATGAAACGCCAGGCCAGCAGCCCGACCAGCACCGCGAGGATGAAGTGGACGGCTGCCGAGAGCACGAACGACAAGCCCATCGGCACGCCCAGCCAATGGAAGAAGAAGGCGATCGCGATGCTCACCATCGGGATGGCGGCCAGGGCGAGCACCCCGGCGACGGCGAAGAAGACGCCACCGGAGACGCCGCGCTTGACGTCCGCCTTGATCTCGGACTTGGCGAGCGCGATCTCGTCGTGAACCAGCGCGGTGAGGTCGGCGGTGGCCGCCGCGAACAGCTGCCCCACCGAACGCTCGCCCTCGTAGGGCGCCCGGCCGTTGCTGGACGGGTCTGCGGCTCCTGCGGGCATCAGCGGTTCTCCTCTGCGGCTGTTGCGGCGTGACGCCGTCGCGGGTGCGGTTCCGGTGCCGGTGGGGGTCCCGGAGGCGTCAGTGGGTTGTCGACAGCTCAGAATCATGCCCCTACCGGTCAGTCGGACACCACTCCGGGGCCCTGCCGGGGGGCGTGTCCCGCTTGCGCAAGGCGTTTCCGAGCCCTCGGGGACGGGCTTCCCGCAGGCCTGCGGGAAGCCCGTCGGGGACTCAGCGGCCCGTTCCGGGGCTCTCGCCGGGTAGGTGGCGGGCGGTCTCGGAGACCCGCGCCCGCCAGGCCGGGTCGTCCTCTTGGTAGACGTCCGGGACGCCGTCGCCGTCCGAGTCCCGGTCCTCCTCGTCGCACAGCGCGCGGTAGTGCTGGTTGCGCAGCTTGAGCAGCACGGTGGCGACCAGCGCGCAGAGCAGCGAGCCGACCAGGACGGCGGTCTTGGACCGGTCGGCCAGCGCGAGGTCGTTCCGGAAGGCCAGCTCGCTGATCAGCAGCGAGACGGTGAAGCCGATGCCGGCGAGCACCGAGACGGCGAACAGGTCGGCCCACTTGAGCTGCGGGTTCAGCTCGGCCCGGGTGAACCGGGCGGCCAGCCAGGTTCCGCCGAATATGCCCACCGTCTTTCCGACCAGCAGGCCGATCACGATGCCGAGCGGGGTGGCCTGGGTGAACACCTCGCGCAGCGTCGGGCCGGAGATCGACACCCCGGCCGCGAACAGGGCGAACAGCGGGACGGCCAGCCCGGCGGAGATCGGGCGGACCAGGTGCTCGATGTGCTCGCCGGGGGAGTGCTGCTCGTCGCCCTCCCGGTGGCAGCGCAGCATCAGGCCCATCGTGACGCCCGCCACCGTGGCGTGGATGCCGCTCTCGTGCATCAGCGCCCAGACCACCACGGCCAGCGGCACGAACAGGTACCAGCCCTTCACCCCGCGCCGGTGCAGGAACCAGAACAGCACCAGGCCGGCGAAGGCCAGGCCGAGCGCCCAGAACTTGATCCCGGAGCTGTAGAAGATCGCGATGATCAGGATCGCGATCAGGTCGTCGACCACGGCCAGGGTGAGCAGGAAGGCGCGCAGCGCCGACGGGAGGTGGCTACCCACCACGGCCAGCACACCGAGCGCGAAGGCGATGTCGGTGGCGGTGGGGATGGCCCAGCCGCCGGGGTGGCCGCCGCTGCCGGAGTTGACCAGGGAGAACAGGATCGCGGGCAGGGCGACGCCGCAGACGGCGGCGATCACAGGCAGCAGCGCGGCGCTCGGGGTGCGCAGCTCGCCCGCGACGAACTCCCGCTTGAGCTCGATGCCGGCCACGAAGAAGAAGATCGTCAGCAGGCCGTCCTTGGCCCAGTCGGCCAGGGTGAGGTCGAGGTGGAGCGGGGCGGACGGGCCTACGGTGTAGTCGAGCACGCTCTCGTACGCGTGCGGCCAGACGTTGGCCCAGATCAGCGCGACCACAGCGGCGGCCAGCAGCAGCACGCCGCCGACCGTCTCGGTGCGCAGGGCGTCGGTGACGAAGGTGCGCTCGGGCAGTGACAGCCGGCCGAGAAGCTGCCGGCGGCGGGTCGTCGGCTCGTGGACGGGCGGCTGGTCGGTCACGCGGGACCTCCTGAGGGGCTGGGAGCGGCAACGGATGCACGGGTGGTGCAGTTGCCGACCAGACTTCCCGGCGCGCCCTGTGACGCCCGGATTCCTGCTCAAGGATCTTGATGCGTCCTTAACAGTCTAACGGGACGCCCGAGTGACTTCCGGATTGTCCTATCTAAGGACTTAAGCCCTGGGGGCTGGTTCTGCACTCCTGAGGAGCAACCGCCCGACCCCCGAACGGCCTCAGTCGCGTGCAGCCGCGTGACGCCTCCCCTGTCGTCGGTCGGGGGCGTCGGCCTGTCGTCGGTCGGGGGCGTCGGCCGGTCCGGTTCGGCGCGATTCGCCCTTTCTTCGTGCTGGAGGCACGACCGTGCCCGGTCGCGGCATCACCGTGCCCGAACCGGACGACGACGGGGCCCCGGGCGGTGGTGTCCGCCCGGGGCCCCGGTCACCGGCGTCGGCGTGTTCAGCCGGCGCTCAGCGGGTTCAGCTGTTGCCGCCCGACGGCGGCAGCTGGGCCTGGATCTGGCTCATCACCGTGCTGTCGGCGAGGGTGGTGGTGTCACCGACCTCGCGGCCCTCGGCGATGTCGCGCAGCAGACGGCGCATGATCTTGCCGGAGCGGGTCTTCGGCAGTTCGCCGACCACCTTGATCTGCTTCGGCTTGGCGATCGGGCCGAGCGTGCGGCCGACGTGCGCCCGCAGTTCCTCGACCAGCTCCGGGGTCTCGGTGACGCCGCCGCGCAGGATCACGAAGGCGACGATGGCCTGGCCGGTGGTGGCGTCGGTCGCGCCGACCACGGCGGACTCGGCCACCGAGGAGTGCCCGACCAGGGCCGACTCGACCTCGGTGGTGGAGATGTTGTGGCCCGAGACCAGCATGACGTCGTCCACCCGGCCGAGCAGCCAGATGTCGCCGTCCTCGTCCTTCTTGGCGCCGTCACCGGCGAAGTAGCGGCCCTCGAAGCGGGACCAGTAGGTGTCGATGTAGCGCTGGTCGTCGCCCCAGATGGTGCGGAGCATGGACGGCCACGGCTCGGTGAGCACCAGGTAGCCGCCGGAGCCGTTCGGGACCTCGTTGGCCTCGTCGTCGACCACGGTGGCCGCGATGCCCGGCAGGGCGCGCTGGGCCGAGCCCGGCTTGGTCTCGGTGACGCCCGGCAGCGGGCTGATCATCATGGCGCCGGTCTCGGTCTGCCACCAGGTGTCCACGATCGGGCACTTGCTGCCGCCGATGTGCTCCCGATACCAGATCCAGGCCTCGGGGTTGATCGGCTCGCCGACGCTGCCCAGCACCCGCAGCGAGGAGAGGTCGAACTTCGCGGGGATGTCGTCTCCCCACTTCATGAAGGTGCGGATTGCCGTCGGCGCGGTGTAGAGGATCGTCACGCCGTACTTCTGGACGATCTCCCAGAACCGGCCCTGGTGCGGGGTGTCCGGGGTGCCCTCGTAGACGACCTGGGTGGCGCCGTTGGAGAGCGGGCCGTAGACGATGTACGAGTGGCCGGTGACCCAGCCGATGTCGGCGGTGCACCAGTAGACGTCGGTCTCCGGCTTGAGGTCGAAGACCGCGTGGTGGGTGTAGCTGGCCTGGGTGAGGTAGCCGCCCGAGGTGTGCAGGATGCCCTTGGGCTTGCCGGTGGTGCCCGAGGTGTAGAGGATGAACAGCGGGTGCTCGGCGTCGTGCGGCTCGGGGGCGTGCTCGGTGGACTGGCGAGCGGTGATCTCGTGCCACCAGACGTCGCGGCCCTCGGTCCAGGCGGTCTCCTGCCCGGTGCGGCGGATCACCAGGACGTGGTCGACGCCGTCGACCTTGGTGAGCGCCTCGTCGATGGCCGGCTTGAGGGCGGAGGGCTTGCCGCGCCGGTAGCCGCCGTCGGCGGTGATGACGAGCTTGGCCTGGGCGTCCTGGATCCGGGAGGCCACGGCGTCGGCGGAGAAGCCGCCGAAGACCACCGAGTGGGTGGCGCCGATCCGGGCGCAGGCGAGCATCGCGACGACCGCCTCGGCGATCATCGGCAGGTAGACGGCCACCCGGTCGCCCTTGCGGACGCCGAGCTCCAGCAGCGCATTGGCGGCCTGCGAGACCTCGTCCTTGAGCTGGGCGTAGGTGATCGAGCGGCTGTCGCCGGGCTCGCCCTCGAAGTGGATGGCGACCCGGTCGCCCAGGCCGTTCTCGACGTGGCGGTCGACGCAGTTGTAGGCCACGTTGAGCTTGCCGTCGGCGAACCACTTGGCGAAGGGCGGGTTGGACCAGTCGAGGGTCTCGGTCGGTTCGACGGCCCAGCTCAGGCGGCGGGCCTGCTCGGCCCAGAAGCCCAGACGGTCCTCGGAAGCCTGCGCGTACGCGGCCGCGGTGACGTTGGCGGCTGCGGCGAGCTCTGCCGGCGGGGCGAAGCGCCGCTCCTCCTTGAGCAGGTTGGCCAGGCTCTCGTTGCTCAACGCGCACTCCTCATCGAGTCATGATCTGGGGCGATCCCGTGCGTGGGGAACGTCCCGTGTGTCCCAGCGCACAGCTCACCAGGTGAACGGGGCACTTGACAAGAGGCTCTTGGGAATTGGTGTAGACCTTTGACCGATTGTCGAACGGCCGACCGCGCGTTCCGCCACACCAGGGCGGCAGAACGCGCAGCGGCAGGTGGGCCCGTGCCCCGGCCCGCCCGGCGGGGACACGGACCCGGCTTTCAGGCGGCCAGCTGGGGATCCTCCCCGCTGCCCTCGGCCGGAACCCGGCCGTCCTGTCCCACCCGTTCGGCCGAAACCCCGTCGGGCCGGACCTCCGTGCGGGCCTCGACCGGGCTGAACGTCCCGGCGGCTCGGTCCAGGACGTAGGCCTGGGCGGTGGCGAAGTCGAAGTACATCCCGACCAGCCGCAGGGTGCCCTCCTCGACCCGGCGCTCCACCGCCGGGTTCGCCAACAGCTGGTCCAACTGCTGGACCACGTTGGTGATGCAGAGCTGTTCCGCGAGGTCCACCACCGGCCGGTCGGCGAACTCGGCCGGGGCCCGTCGGAGCCGGTCCAGCGAACCGCGGCCGTTGCGCAGCCAGCGGGTCAGCGGGGTGGGCGGTCCGGGACGCTCGTGCACGCCGTCCAGCAGGGCCTTCATCGCGCCGCAGCCCGAGTGCCCGCAGACCGTGATCGAGCGCACCTCCAGTGCCTCCACCGCGTACTGCACCGCGGCGGCCACCGAGTCGTCGGCCGCGCCGGGCTCGAAGGGAGCCGGCACCAGGTTGCCCACGTTGCGGACGGTGAACAGGTCGCCCGGGCCGCTGTTGGTGATCATGCTGGTGACCATCCGGGAGTCCGCGCAGGTCAGGAAGAGTTGTGAGGGCGTCTGCCCCTCCCGGGCCAGCCGGGCGAGCTCGGGCCGGATCAGCGGGGCGGTGTGCTGCTGGAACACCCGGACGCCGTCCAGCAGCCGGCCGTGCGGGTCCTCCTGCTGCTCGATGCAGTGGTGGCCGACCCAGGGGGTCCAGGCCCGGCAGCGGTGCGGGCCGGGCGAACTGCCCGCGCGGACCGTGCCGTCGGGGTCGAGCACCTCGTCGTCCGGACGCCGCGTCACCATCGAGACCCGGCCGCCCGCGGCCTGGTGTCCGGCCCGCCAGTTGTGCAGCGTCTCGTACGCGGCGTGGTCCAGGAAGGAGCCGTCGTGCACCACGGTGACCTCGGCATCCGCGGGGATCGAGGCCAGCACCCGGCTCAACCGGGGGACGGCGGTGAAGGTGAGCGGCCCGTGGGTCTGGACGGTGACCGAGCCGTCGGGGCCGGCCTCGACGTCCACATGGGCGCGGGTCAGCCGGTAGAGCGCGAGCAGCACGGCGGTGCCGGCGCCGAGCCCCACGCCCCACAGCACCCCGAGGCCCACCACACCGAGCACCGTGGTCAGGTAGACCGGGAACTCCCGGTGCCGGTGCACCTTGCGGATGTGCGCGAAGCTCACCATCTGCAGCCCGACCACCAGCACCAGCGCGGCCAGGGCCGCCAGCGGGATCCGGCGCAGTCCGCCGGTCAGTGCCAGCGCGGCGGCCAGCACCCAGGCGCCGTGCAGCACCGAGGCCCACTTGGTCTGCCCGCCGGCCCGGACGTTGGCGGTGCTGCGCACGGCGCCGCCGGCGATCGGCAGTCCGCCGACCAGGCCGCTGACCGTGTTGGCGAGGCCCTGCCCGCGCAGCTCGCGGTCGAGGTCACCGGTGCGCCGGGACATCCGGTCGACCGCGACAGCGGACAGCAGCGACTCCACGCTCGCGACGGCGGTGACGGTGAGGACGGCGGCGAGCACTCCGGTGAGCGGACCGTGCGGCAGCGCGGGCACGAGCGAGTGCGGTTGCCAGGGGGGCAGTTGGATGTGGGCGAGCCGCAGGTCCAGGGCGAGGGCGAGTGCGGTGGCGACGGCCACGGCGACCAGCGGGCCGGGCACCTTGGCCAGGCGGGCGCCGAACTCGCCCGCTCGGCCCGGGAGTCGGCCGAGCCGGGGCCAGCCCAGCAGTGTTGCCGCGGTCACCGTGCCGACCAGCAGCGCGGGCGGGTGCGGACCGGCCAACTGCCCGGGGAGGGCGAGCAGGTTGGCGATCGCGGAGCTCTGCGGGGAGCCGCCGAGGGCGACGTGCAGCTGCGCGATGGCGATGGTGAGCCCGACCCCGGCCAGCATGCCGTGCACGATCGCGGGTGAGACGGCGAGCGCCGTCCGGGCCACCCGGCGTACGCCGAGCAGGAGTTGGAGTAGCCCGGCGGCGACCGTGACGGCGCAGGTGGCCTGCCAGCCGTACTGGGCGACCAGCCCGGCGGTGATCACGGTCAGGGCGGCGGAGGGGCCGCTGACCTGGAGCGGGGTGCCGCCGAACAGTCCGACCACGATGCCGCCCACGGCTGCCGCGACGAGCCCTGCGGTGAGCGGGGCGCCGGTGGCGAGCGCGATGCCGAGTGAGAACGGCACGGCGATCAGGAAGACCACCAGGGAGGCGGAGAGGTCCTGGGCCCAGCGGACCCGGGAGTCGGGGCCCGGTGGCGCGTGGTCGGTGGTGTCGGAGGCGATGGGTGCACTGGAGATGTCGAGGGTCATGGTCTTCCCGTCTGTCCGGGGGAACGAACGCAGTCAGGTCCGGCGGTGAGTCCGGGGTGGGGCTCCGGGGCGGATCGGCTGTCGTGGGTCGCGACGGTGTGGCGGGATGGCGTGGGCGCGGCGGGGGAATGCGGGTGTCACCGACCGGCGTTGACCATCAGGCCCGCCAGGGGCCCGGGCGAGGTGCGGAATGTCTCGCGAGGGCCGTCGGGACGGACCATCAAGACTCGGTAAACCGAGAGTAATGAAAGCTTTGCACGGCGTCCTTCCCGGTGGGAAGTGGAAAACCCCTTGATTCACCCCATTGGGTGGTGTTCGAACCGGTGGGAATCTGCTGGTGGCGCCGAACGGGGCCGGGATGGCGAACGGGCCGTCGCCTCCCCCGGGGTGAGGGGGAGGCGACGGCCCGTTCTGTTCGTGGTGGGGTCAGGCGGAGGCCCCTGCCGGGGCGGCCTGCCCGCCGGCGGTCGCGAACTCGCCCGCGAACTGGCCTGCGGGTTCGCCCAGCACGAAGTTCTCGTCCACCTGGGTCGCCAGGTCGATGCCGACCTTGGCGTTGGCCCAACTCTCCGCGTTGCGCCGGTGGAAGAGCACTGCCTGCTCGGTGTACCGGCGCGCGTCGCGCCGCCCGTACGCCGCCTCGGCCTCGGCCCGCAGCAGCTCCAGCACCGCCCGGTTGGCCGGCTCCAGCGACTTCAGCGGCGGCTCGGCGCCCTGCTCCAGGCGGCGCACCCAGTCCGACTGTCCGAAGGTGGTGAGCAGGTCGTCGCCGACCTCGCGGCGCAGGAAGGCCAGGTCGTCCGGGTCCTGCACCTTGTTGCCGATCACCCGCAGCTGCACGCCGAAGTCCCGGGCGTAGTCGCGGTACTGGCGGTAGACGGAGACGCCCTTGCGGGTCGGCTCGGCCACCAGGAAGGTCAGGTCGAAGCGGGTGAACAGGCCGGAGGCGAAGGAGTCGGAGCCCGCGGTCATGTCGGTGACCAGGTACTCGTCCGGGCCGTCCACCAGGTGGTTGAGCAGCAGCTCCACCGCGCCGACCTTGGAGTGGTAGCAGGCCACCCCGAGGTCCTCCTCGGTGAACGCGCCGGTCGCCAGCAGCCGGACCGAGCCTTCGTCCAGCGCGATCGGGCGGGCGCAGGCGGCGTAGACCGGGTTCTCCTCGATGATTCGCAGCAGGCGCGAACCACGGCCGGGCGGCGTGGTTTTGATCATCTCGTCGGCCGAGCGGATCAGCGGGTTGCTGCCGCGCAGGTACTCCTTGATCTCCGGCAGGTGCGCGCCGAGCGAGGGCAGCTCGGCGGCCTGGGCATCCGTCAGGCCGAGGGCGGGGCCCAGGTGCTGGTTGATGTCGGCGTCGACGGCGATGGCCGGCCGGCCGATGGCGGCCAGGTGGCGGATGAACAGTGCGGACAGCGTGGTCTTCCCGCTGCCACCCTTGCCGACGAAGGCGATCTTCATCTGGGGCTCCGGCTCTCGCTCTGGGCCCTGGGGGCGGGCCGCGTGCTCGGGGACGCGCGTGCCGAGCGCCCCTAACTGGAAATCGTTATCGTCTCCGATAGTGGCCATGCTAGCCGGGGTTTGGGCCTCGCCGAGGGAGGGAAGTGAGGATTGCCTCTAACGGGTGATGCGGGGTTGCTGTTCCGGGAGGGGCCGCCTGTTCATTACTCTCGGGTAGGTGAGCACTGGAACAGATCCCCTCGCCCCGCTGGCCCAGCTCCCCGGGGTGCCCGACGCGGTCGCCGAGGTGCGCAAGGCCGTCGACCGGCTCTACGGTCACCGGGTGATGCGCCGCCGCGCGGCCGAGGTCACCTCCGAGTCCGCGTTGCGCGGCGCCCGTGCGTCGGCGGCCGTGGCCGGGGCCGACTGGCCGCTGGAGGAGGTCCGGCGCCGCACCGACTTCGGCGCGGACGCCGAGGCCCGGACGGTCGGCGCGGCCCTGCGGATCGCCGCCGAGGCCGGCCAGCTGCTGAGCGTCTGGCGGCACTCGCCGTTGCAGGTGCTGGCGCGGCTGCATCTGCTCGCGGTCGGTGACGCCGACCCGGCCGCCGGTCGGCCGCGACGGGCGGGGGAGGTCGCCGAGGAGCTGTTCCCGCTGGAGCTCGAGCCGGTGGACAGCGTCGAGGTCGACGTCGCGGTCGGGCCGACGCCCGTGCTGCCGCCCGCGCCGGGCGCGGAGGAGGTCGCGGCCCGGCTGGACCAGCTCTCCCGGCTGCTGGTGGCCCGTGCGGAGGGTCACGGCGTGGGGACACCAGCCCTGGTGGTCGCCTCGGTGGTGCACGGCGAACTGCTCGCGCTGCGGCCGTTCGGTGCGTACAACGGGGTGATCGCGCGGGCCGCCCAGCGGATCGTGCTGATTGCCGAGGGGCTCGATCCGAAGTCGATCTGTCCGGCCGAGGTCGGCCTGGCGGAGCTGGGCACCGACGCCTACCGGCGGGCTCTCGCGGGCTACCTGGCGGGCACGCCCGAGGGCATGGCGGCCTGGATCGCGCACTGCGGGCGGGCGCTACGGCTCGGCGTGCGCGAGAGCACCGCGGTCTGCGAGGCGATGCAGCGCGGGATGGTCTGAGCGGGCGCCCGTGGACAGGGAGATGCGGCGGCACCTGATCCTGCTGGGTGCCGCCGCTGGTGCAGATTCCGGGTGACCAAGCATGCACCGGAAGTGCCGATCAGACGGGGATCCTGCCCGTTCGTCTGGTCCGGCGGCCCGACAGCGGGTCGGCTGCATGTGGGTGCCTGGATATCTGTACACGCGGTCCGTGGGCCTGAACTGCGTTGTCGGTTTGACCTCTTCGGTCCTGACCGGGTCTCGCGGGCCGTGCTTCATTTGTATCGCGTTTCGGCCGAAAGGGGAACCCGAAACGAGAAGTCTGTGCCGATTGCCCGTTTTGTTGGACTTTGTTCTGGCCTGAGGCCTCAGACAGCGGGGCGGCGTCGGCGGGCCAGGTACCAGATGGCCCCGGCGGTCACGAGAGCCGTCCCGACCGCCACCGTGGTCAGCACCGAACCGCTCGGCGCGGAGAACTCGGGCAGCCGCCGCCGCAGTTCCACCGGCCGGTCGAAGACCAGCACCGGCCACTCCCGCGCCTGCGCCTCCTTGCGCAGCGCGCGGTCGGGGTTGACGGCCGAGGGGTGGCCGACCGCCTCCAGCAGCGGCAGGTCGGTGGACGAGTCGCTGTAGGCGTAGGACTGGGCCAGGTCGTAGCCCTCCGTCTCGGCCAACTCCCGGATGGCGGCGGCCTTGTTCTCGGCGTAGGCGTAGTACTCGATCTCGCCGGTGTAGCAGCCGTCCTCGACGTGGAGCCGGGTGGCGATCACATGGTCCGCGCCGAGCAGCGCGCCGATCGGCTCGACCACCTCGGAGCCGGAGCTGCTGACGATCACCACGTCCCGGCCGGCCGCGTGGTGCTGCTCGATCAGCGAGGCGGCCTCGTCGTAGATGATCGGATCGATCAGGTTGTGCAGCGTCTCGGCGACGATCTCGCGGACCTGCTGGACGTTCCAGCCCCGGGTGAGCGCGGAGAGGTACTCGCGCATCTTCTCCATCTGGTCGTGGTCCGCGCCGCCGACCAGGAAGACGAACTGCGCGTACGCGCTGCGCAGTACCGCCCGACGGTTGATCAGGCCGCCCTGGTAGAAGGGGCGGCTGAAGGCCAACGCGCTCGACTTGGCGATGATGGTCTTGTCGAGGTCGAAGAAGGCGGCCGTGCGCAGCCCGCTCGGCCGGGGGCGGGCGGGTGCGACCGGTTCCCCGGGCCCGGTGGTGCCGCCCTGGGACTCGTCGGCGTGGTCGTCGGCGTTCTCGGTGGTGTCCACGGGAACCGAGGATAGAGGGAGCCGCAAAACACCCCGCCATTCGGCGTACTCGCGGGCGTGCGGGTTTGTGTTTCTGGCCGCTCGGGTACACCATGGAAGTCACGGATCGTTCGCGACCGTGCTAACCCGGTCCGGCTCCTCCCCCCCGAGTCGGGCTGTGGATAGACGACCCCCGCTCTCCCCCCCGGCGGGGGTCGTCGCACGTCCGGGGCCATTTTCAGGGCTTGAAAGTCCTTCGCGGCGGCTTCCGTGACCGTCCGGCCGACGGTGTGCAGGGGGTGCCGACGGCTCGCTCCGTCCACCACCTTTCGTCACTCTACGTTGCCGTTTGCTCATGGCTCACACGGCCCACGCGGCTGGTTCCGATCAGCTCCGCCGGACCGTCGCGGTGGGGTGCGCGGAAGGCTGCGAGGGGGTGTCGGGAGAGTGTTCGGCCGGGGTGCGGTGAGTGGCCGGTTCATCTCCGTGACCCCCTTTCGTCAATTCTTCGCCGATTAGCCCCCCGCCCGGGTGAACGTTTTCATCCACAACCCACGAGTTATCCACAGGCAATCGGAACGTGGATGACGGAATCCGGATCTCCCCCCACCGTGATGGTCGGCGGCGGTCGCCGGGCAGGGCCTCATCCCCCTTCTCTCCGGAGGTCTGCCGGGCGACCGTCCGCCGCAACCGTCCGAAGCGCGCCCCGCCCCTGGTGGCCGGCGGCGCAGAGGGGAGAGCACCATGTCGACGCCGATCGCCGACCACCTCACCACCGAAGGCCCCGAGGCCGGCGGGCCGCTCGTCGTCACCGAGGACGAGGGCCTGGCCGAGCACCTGCTGCGGCTCTGCGCGGCGGCGGGCACCGAGCCTCGACTGATCCGCGGCGCGCCGCCGACGCGTGAGCTGTGGGAGGGCGCGCCGCTGATCCTGGTCGGGGACGACCAGGCGGAGCGCTGCGCCGGACTGGGCAGGCGCGGCGGGGTGCTGCTGCTCGGGCTGGACCTGGACGACCCCGGGGTGTGGGTCAGAGCGGTCCAACTCGGCGCCGAGCACGTGCTGTTCCTGCCCGATGCCGAGGCCTGGCTGCTCGACCGGATCGCCGACGCGGCCGAGGGCGTCGGTTCCCCCGCGGTCACCGTCGCCGTGCTCGGCGGCCGGGGCGGGGCCGGGGCCTCCACGCTGGCCTGCGCCCTGGCGGTCACGGCCGTGCGCACGGGTCAGCGGACCATACTCATCGACGGTGATCCGCTGGGCGGGGGCCTGGACATCCTGCTCGGCGGTGAGACGGCCCGCGGGCTGCGCTGGCCCGACCTGGCGGGTTCGCGCGGGCGGGTCAGCGGGGCCGAGCTGGCCCGCGCGCTGCCGGCGCTCAAACGGCTCTCCGCGCTGTCCTGCCTGTCCTGGGTTGTTCTTGCTTTGTGGTCGTGTCGCTTTGAGAGTCAGCTGACCTACCCAGGGCGGCGTTTGTCCGTTGCACTCTGCCGTGTGGCGTGACAGGGTCTGCGGAATGGAATATGTGTTCTATTCCTCTCGGGGGTGGGAGGACTGGGGGCTGTCCGCGAAGCCGGTGATCCCGGATGGCATGCCGGTTCTCGTCGACGATGACCTGCTGTTCGAGGACGAGCGGGGCCTGCGGCCGACCACAGTGGTGAATCAGTGGCTCCGCGAGCTTCCGACGAACGGGGCTCCGGCCCGTAACTCCTGGGAGTACTACGCCCGGACGGCCCGGGACTGGATGGAGTTCCTCGCGGGGCACGGTGTCGCCCTGTTCGACACCCGGGCCCGCTTGAAGTCGGCCCTCAGCTCCTACGCGGTCTACCGGTCGAGTGGCCCACTGGAGTGCCGGTTCGAAGCGTCGACCTGGAACCAGAACATGGGGATCCTGGGGAAGCTCTACCGCTGGGCCGTCGCCGAGGGGTATGCCGACGCCGAGCCGTTCACGTACAAGCAGGCGATCGCCTACTACGGCGAGCGCGCGGCAGAAATGCAGGTCAACCAGGCCAGGCGACGCCAGGCGAAGGCCCACGTCACCATCAAATACCTGGAGGACGACTTCGCCGACTTGTTCATCAACGCGCTGTCAGGGCTGGGGCCGGATGGCGAGGACGACACCGGCTACCGGGGGCGGGAGTTGGCGAGGAACGGGGCCGTCGGCCGGTTCGCCCTGTCATCGGGACTGCGGCTGCAGGAGTTCAGCTACCTGCTGACCTGCGAGGTCCCGAGGCTGCCACGTCGCCCGACCAAGGTGCCACTGCCTCTCCCGGTCCCGGCAGGAGTGACCAAGGGCCGTAAGTTCAGGGTCAGTTGGGTGGACTATCCCGTCCTGGCCGGGCTGCACGGCTACATCGACCTGGAGCGGGCCTTGGCCGCTGATGGTTCGCGCTGGAGGCCGCCAGCTTCATGGGGTGAGCCGTTGATCGTCACCGAGGCCGACGCCCGTGGCGGCCGGGTCAACGGGACTCGGGTCGCTTGGGAGTCCCTGGTGCCCAGCGAGCGCCGCCGACTGGTGGCGCCGGACGGCGGCTCGATGCTGCTGGCCGTACGCGCGGACGGCGGGCCCTTCACGGCCTGGCCGACGGTCTTCACCCGTACCTCGGAGCGGATCCGCGAGCGCTTCGAACCCCGCTTCCCTCAGGTGAACCCCCACCGGTTGAGGCACACGATGGCCATCCGGACCCTTGAGCGGCTTGTCCGGGGGTACTACGCCCAGGTCGCGCAACTGGTCAAGGACACCGACGACGACGCCGCGATGGCTCTCTACCTGACCAAGACGGAACCGCTGCTGGTCCTGCGTGACCTCTTGGGCCACAGCTCGGCCCTGACCACGGAAGCGTACTTGAACCCTCGGGAGTTGCATCAGATGGGCGAGAAGTCGCAGGTCGGCAGCTCACGGGAGGGGCGTGAGGCTCTCAGAAGCTACTATGCGCTGGCGG
>NZ_JBIWPN010000002.1:0-32839 GCF_044768305.1 Kitasatospora sp. NPDC101155
CTGATCCACCCCGAAGGGCTTCACCGTTCGACTTGCATGTGTTAAGCACGCCGCCAGCGTTCGTCCTGAGCCAGGATCAAACTCTCCGTGAATGTTTACTCGGCCCCAACAATTAAGCAGGGCCGGTTCACACCCGCGTTGAGCGGCACGGCAACCACCGGAATAGGGCGGCCCCGCGCACTGCGTCCTCGCTAGTGTTATTTCAAAAGGAATCTCCAACCCCGATCAAGTGATCGAGGCCGGGGATGTCAACATATCTGGCGTTGACTTTTGGCACGCTGTTGAGTTCTCAAGGAACGGACGCTTCCTTCGGACCGCCTTCCAGCGGGCCCTCCGGGCGCTTCGTTCTTTCGTGTTTCCAGCTTATCAGATGTTTTCCGCTCCGTTTTCCGGAGTTTCATTCATCCGATTCGCTTTCTGCTTTGTCGCCCCGGTCTCCCGCGGCGACTCCGGAACTGTACGGGGACCGACCCGCCACATGCAAATCGCCCCGCCCTGCCGTCGCAGGACGGGACGATCCGCAGGTGGAACACCGTCAGGCGCGGCCCATCTCCTCGGCGATGGCCGCCGCGAAGGCGTCGATGTCGGCCTCCGTGGTGTCGAAAGCACACATCCAGCGGACCTCACCGGTGTGCTCGTTCCAGAAGTAGAAGCGGTAACGCTTCTGCAGCCGCTCGCTCACCTCGCGCGGGAGGATCGCGAACACCGCGTTCGCCTGCACCGGGCGAACGATCTCGACACCGTCGATCTTCCGGACCGCCGCCTCCAGCCGGCTGGCCATCGCGTTGGCGTGGCCGGCGTTGCGCAGGTAGAGGTCGCCGGAGAGCAGCGCCTCGAACTGGACGGAGAGGAAGCGCATCTTCGAGGCGAGCTGCATCGAGGTCTTGCGCAGGTACTTGATGTTGCGCACCCGCTCCGGGTTGAGCACCACCACGACCTCGCCGAGCAGCAGGCCGTTCTTCGTCCCGCCGAAGGAGACCACGTCCACGCCCACGTCCGTGGTGAAGGCGCGCATCGGCAGGCCGAGCGAGGCGGCCGCGTTGGCCAGGCGGGAGCCGTCGACGTGGACGAGCATGCCCAGCTGGTGCGCGTGCTCGGTGATCGCGCGAATCTCGTCGGCGGTGTAGACGGTGCCGAGCTCGGTGCTCTGGGTGATGGAGACCACGAGCGGCTGGGCACGGTGCTCGTCACCGAAGCCCCAGGCCTGCTGGTCGAGCAGCTCGGGGGTGAGCTTGCCGTCCGGGGTGGAGACGAGGTGCAGCTTGATGCCGCCCATCTTCTCCGGGGCGCCGCCCTCGTCCACGTGGATGTGGGCGGTCTCGGCGCAGACCACGGCGCCCCAGCGCGGCAGGAGCGCCTGGAGGGCGACCACGTTGGCACCGGTGCCGTTGAAGACGGGGTATGCCTCGGCCTTGTCGCCGAAGTGGCGGCGGAACACGTCCTGCAGGTGCGCCGTGTAGTCGTCCTCACCGTAGGCGACCTGGTGGCCGCCGTTGGCGAGCGCGATCGCGGCGAGGATCTCGGGGTGCACGCCGGCGTAGTTGTCGCTGGCGAAGCCGCGGACGGCGGGGTCGTGTCGCCGTACCGCGTCCGTACTGGTGAGCTCGGTCATCGGGCTGTCAGCCACAGGTGCTGTCCGTTCAGTTCTGCTGCGGGGCGGTCCCAGAGGTCCGCCAGGTGTCCGGCGAGGTCGGCGGTGTCGGTGAAGCCGGCGAACTTCGCCTCCGGCTTCTCGGCCCGCATCTCAGGACTGACCAACGCCTTGATCACCAGAATGGCAGCCGCCGCGGTGGGCTCGCCGTCCGGGGAGGTGGTCTCCTTCTTGAAGGAGTCGGCCATGGCGAGGGTCCAGGCCTCGGTGGCGGCCTTGGCGGCCGCGTAGGCGGCGCCGCCCGCGGTGGGCTTGTGCGCGGCCGCGGCGGAGATCATCGCGTAGCGGCCGGCCGGGCTGCGGACCAGGGCGGGCTGGAAGGCCAGCGAGGTGTGCTGGAGGGTACGCACGACGGTGTCGTGCAGGAAGTCCCAGTCGTCCAGGCGGGTGTCGAAGAAGGTCTTGCTGCCGCGCCAGCCGCCGACCAGGTGGAACAGACCGTCCACGTGGCCGTGCTCGGCCTCCAGGTGGTCGGCCCAGTCGTGGACCTCCTGCGGGTCGAGCAGGTCGATCACCTGGCCGCTGACCTTGGCTCCGCGCACCGCGATGCGGGTGGCGTCGAGCGCGGACTCCAGACGCTGGGCGTCGATGTCAGCGCCGATCACGGTGGCGCCGCCCGCGGCCAGGCGGCGCAGCACCGCCTGGCCGGCCGGGCCGCTGGCCCCGGCGACGGCGATGACCTTGCCGGCCAGCTTGGTGTCGGGGGTGGTGGTCACGCGGCAACTCCCTGGATACCTGCGCCGGTGATGCCGGCGGTGGCGGCGATGACGCCGCCGAGCTTCTTGGACAGGGCCTCGTAGAACATGCTCAACGGGAACTCGTCCGGGAGCACGGCGTCGCACAGCGCCTTGTTGAGGGCCTTGCCGTCGATGATGTCGAGCGGCAGCGCCTCCGGGCCCTTGGCCCAGGTGGAGGCCGGGTGCGGGGTGAGGTAGCGGGAGACCAGCTGGTAGGCGGCGATCCAGTGGGCCGGCTTGGGCCGGTCGATGCCGTCGCGGTACAGGGTCTCGATCTCGCCGCAGAGCGCGTTGGTGACCTGCTGGGCGCGGTCCCAGTCGATGCTGAGGCGGTTGTCGCGCCAGCGCAGCGCGTCGTGCTTGTGCAGGTACGCGAAGAGCAGCTGGCCGCCGAGGCCGTCGTAGTTGCGCACGCGGTCGCCGCTGACCGGGAAGCGGAACAGGCGGTCGAACAGGATCGCGTACTGGACGTCGCGGGCGTGCGAGTTGCCCTCGGTCTCCAGCTTCACCGCCTCCTTGAAGGTGGTGAGGTCACAGCGGAGCTCCTCCAGGCCGTACATCCAGAACGGGCTGCGCTGCTTGATCATGAAGGGGTCGAACGGCAGGTCGCCGTGGCTGTGGGTGCGGTCGTGGACGAGGTCCCACAGAACGAAGGTCTCCTGCGCGCGCTGCTGGTCCTTGAGCAGGCCCTCGGCGTCGGCGGGGATCTCCAGGCCGAGCTGCTGGACGGCGCTGGTGGAGACGGCGCGGAAGCGGGCGGCCTCGCGGTCGCAGAAGATGCCGCCCCAGGTGAAACGTTCCGGCGCCTTGCGGACGGCGACCGTCTCGGGGAAGAGGACGGCGGAGTTGGTGTCGTAACCGGCCGTGAAGTCCGTGAAGGTGATCGGCACGAACATCGGGTTGTCGAAGCGGGTGCGCTCCAGCTCGGCCAGCCAGTCGGGCCACACGACCTGCAGCAGGACGGCTTCCAGGTTGCGGTCCGGGTTGCCGTTCTGGGTGTACATCGGGAAGACGACCAGGTGCTCCAGGCCGTCCTCGCGCTGGTCGGCAGGCTGGAAGGCGAGCAGCGAGTCCAGGAAGTCAGGCTCCCGGTAGCCGGTGTCGGCCCACTTGGCGAGGTCGGCGTCGACGGCGGCCAGGTAGGCGGCGTCGTGCGGGAACTTCGGAGCGAGCTCCTCGACGGCGGCCCGGACGGTGGCCACCAGGGGATCGACGGTGTGCCGCTGGACGGCGGACAGGTCGATCGAGCCGTCCTTGGACTGCAGCGGGCGCAGCGTCTCGACGGCCTCCTTCAGGCGCAGCCACGCCGGGTGGGCGGCGAGGGTCGAGACCGGGGCGTCGGCCGCCGCAGCGAGCCTTGGCGAAAGATTCTGCATCGTGGACTCACTTCGACAGGAGTTATTTCAACGGGGACACCATAAGTACGAAAGGTTCTCCTGTTCAAGGGGGTCAGGACGGGCAAAACTCCGGCGCACCCCCGCTGTGGCCCGAAAACCTGCGCCGGGACGCGGCTTGTCCGGCATGTGGACGGTGATCTGGATGTCCTGGACAGATGCGGCGTTCTGATGCGAACCTCCCGGCATGTTCCCGGCGGTGATCACGGTGGCCGAACGCCACGACGGCCCGTTCCGGCTGCCCTCCTGTCGGCAGACCGGCTGTTGCTGCCGCACGCGCGGCCGCTGCGGTCCTGGTCGCTGCTGTTGTTGATCCACCTGTCGACCCAGCTGTCGCCCCAGCTGTCGGCCCAGCCGCGTTGTTGACCCAGCCGCGTCGCTGATCCGGTCGCCTCATCGCCCCGGCCGCGTTGTCGACCCGGCCGCGGACACGGGCCCGTACGCCGACCGTGCCGTGTGTGTCCCGGCGCCGCCACCGGGGGAAGTGACCCGCCGGGGCGCGGCACGCCCGGCCCGGCCCGCGCCGCCGTGCCCTCCCGCCTACACCCGTCCTGCCCGGTCCTGCCCCGTCCTTCCACTGGAGTGCTGTCATGACCCTCCGCAAGCCGTCCGTCGTACTGCCCCTCGCCGCCCTGGTGGTCGCCGCCGCGCTGACCGCGTGCGCGCCGCAGGACGCCAAGTCCGACGGGGCCGCCGCCTCGGGCGCGGCCGGCACCGCGGCGGGCTGCGCGCCGGGGGCGCTGGCGACGCGTACGGCCGGGAAGCTGACCGTCGGCACCGACAAGCCTGCGTACGACCCGTGGTTCTCCGAGGACAAGCCCGAGAACGGCAAGGGCTTCGAGTCGGCGGTGGCGTACGCCGTGGCGGACAAGCTGGGCTACCCGAAGGACAAGGTCAGCTGGGTGGTCGCGCCATTCGGCAAGGCGACCGCGCCGGGCGCCAAGGACTTCGACTTCGACATCAACCAGGTGTCCATCAGCGACGAGCGCAAGCAGGCGGTGGACTTCTCCTCCGGCTACTACGACGTGCGCCAGGCCGTCATCGCGCTGAAGAACTCCAAGGCGGCGAACGCGAAGAGCATCGCGGACCTGAAGGGCGCCAAGCTGGGCGCACAGGTCGGCACCACGAGCCTGGACACCATCACCAACACCATCAAGCCGAGCAGCCAGCCGGCCGTGTTCGACTCCAACGACCTGGCGAAGGCGGCGCTGAAGAACGGTCAGGTCGAGGCGCTGGTGGTGGACCTGCCGACGGCCTTCTACATCACCGGCGCCGAGGTGCCGGAGGCTCAGGTGGTGGGGCAGTTCGAGACGGCCTCGCAGGCCGAGCAGTTCGGCCTGGTGCTGGACAAGGGCTCCGAGCTGACCGCCTGCGTGTCCCAGGCGGTGGACGCGCTGCGGGCGGACGGGACACTGGCGAAGCTGGAGAAGCAGTGGCTGTCGGACGCCGTCTCGGCACCGGTGCTCAAGTGAGCGGGGGCGCCGGGCCGACCGGACCGGTCAGCGTCACCGAGGCCTCGGCGGAGGACGACGGGTACCGGCCGTCGGAGCGGCGGCTGGCGCACGAGGCGTACCGGCGCGGACGGGCCCGGCGCTCGGCGCTGATCGCCACCGCCTCGACCCTGCTGACGGCGGTAGCGCTGTACCTCCTGATCGTCAACTCCCCCGGCTGGGAGGTGACTCGGCGGACCTTCTTCAATCTGGACTACGCGCGGCAGGCCCTGCCGGAGGTGCTGAAGGGGCTGCGGCTCAACCTGGAGCTGATGCTCGGCTGCGGGGCGCTGATCCTCGTGTTCGGCCTGCTGCTGGCGGTACTGCGGACGCTGCGCGGGCCGGTGTTCCTGCCGGTGCGGCTGCTGGCCACCGCGTATGTGGACTTCTTCCTCGGGCTGCCGATGATCATCTGCCTGCTGGTGATGATCACCGGGGTCCCGGCGCTGCGGCTCACCGGGGTGACCACCGATCCGTTGCTGCTCGGCGGGGCCGCGCTGGTGCTGACGTACTCGGCGTACGTCTCGGAGGTGTTCCGCTCGGGCATCGAGTCGGTGCACCCGAGCCAGCGGGCGGCGGCGCGGTCGCTGGGGCTGACCAACGCCCAGGCGATGCGGTACGTCGTACTGCCGCAGGCGGTGCGGAGGGTGGTACCGCCGCTGCTCAACAATCTGGTCAGCCTGCAGAAGGACACCGGGCTGGTCTCGATCGGCGGCGCGATCGACGCGGTGTACGCGGCGAAGATCATTGCGGCGCACTCGTTCAACTTCACGCCGTACCTGGTGGCAGGGCTGGTGTTCATCGTGCTGACCATTCCGCTGACCCGGTTCGCCGACTGGCTGACCACCCGGATGAACCGTCGGCAGTTGCAGGGAGGTTCGGTATGAGTGGCGCCGAGGTGCTCCGGCTGGAGTCGGTGCGCAAGACCTTCGGCGGCCAGGTGGTGCTGCGCGATGTGGACCTGGCCGTGCCCGAGCGCTCGGTGACGGCGTTGATCGGGGCGTCCGGCTCCGGGAAGTCGACGCTGATGCGGTGTGTCAACCTGCTGGAGGGGATCGACGACGGGGCGATCTTCCTGGACGGCGAGGAGATCACCGACCCGCGCGCGGACGAGGACGCCGTGCGGCGCCGGATCGGCGTGGTGTTCCAGTCGTACAACCTGTTCCCGCACATGACGGTGCTGGAGAACATCACGCTCGCACCGCGCCGGGTGCACCGGGTCGGACGGGCGGAGGCCGAGGCGAGGGCGCTGGAGCTGCTGGACCGGCTCGGGCTGGCGGCGAAGGCCAAGGAGTACCCGGACCGGCTCTCCGGCGGACAGCAGCAACGGGTCGCCATCGTGCGGGCGCTGGCGGCGGGGCCCCGGCTGCTGCTGCTCGACGAGATCACCGCGGCGCTCGACCCGGTGCTGGTCGGAGAGGTGCTGTCAGTGGTGCGGGACCTCAAGGAACAGGGGATGACGATGGTCCTCTCCACCCATGAGATGGGCTTCGCACGGGAGGTCGCCGACCAGGTCTGCTTCCTGGACGGCGGGGTGGTGCTCGAACAGGGGCCGCCGGAGCAGGTGTTCGGCGATCCTCGGGAGGAGCGGACCCGGCAGTTCCTCAGCCGGGTGGTCGCCTCGGGGCGGCTCCAGGGCTGAGCCGCCCGGCGGCCCCCGGTGGAGCGGGACGGGTCGGGTGCGGCGGAGCGGGGTGCGTGGGGAGGGCCGCACCACGGTGGGCGCCACTGTGCGCCCCCGTACGCGCCCTGGTCGCACCGGGGGCGGAGCGGTGATCGTGGACGGGACGACCGTCGCTGCGGACGGGTGTCGGCGGGCGGATGACAGCGAACAGCCGGCGGACAACGGATGACAGCTACCAGATTTCGTCAACTGTCAGCTGTCAGCTGTCATCTGTCATCTGTTCGCCGCCCGCTGTTCGCCGCCCGCCGCCCCGGGAGGCTGCCGTTGCACGGACCCACCCTGGTCAACTGGCTCCTCGCCCTCCTCACCGCCACCGCCGGCGGCTACTGCCTGACCCGCCTGCGGCACTCCCCCTGCACCCCGGCCGGCGCCCCCGGCCCCGGCCCCGCCCGCCGACTGCTCGCCCGGGAGTCCGACGCCGCCGAGGCACTGATGGGGCTCGGCATGGCGGCGATGGCCGTCACCGGCGCCACCGTCCCGGCCGGCGTCTGGGCGGGCCTCTTCAGCCTCCCCGCCGCCGCCTTCCTGCTCGCCGCCCTGTACGCCCCCACCGGCCGGGCACACCGGCTGCACCACGCGGTCGGTGCGCTCGCCATGACATACATGGCCCTGGCGATGACCGCCTCCGCCGGCGGACACCACCACCACACCGCCACTCTCGGCGCGCCGCTGCTGACCGGCGCCCTGCTGCTCTACTTCGGCGGGTACTCCCTCTGGGCCGGCGCCCGGCTACTGCGCACTCCCGCCGGCACCCTCGCCCTCGGCACCGCCGGCCTGCCGCGGGCCTGCCGACTCACCATGGGCATCGGCATGTTCGCCATGCTCCTGACCATGTGACGCCCGCCCCGGCACCCGCGCGACGCCCTTCCCGCCCGATCCGAACACCGCCCAAGCGCCGCACCCGCGCGTGGCGTTGGTCACTGGCCGGCCGAAAGCCGTTCCACCGGGCGTCGCCAGCGCATAGGTTGGCAGGGAGCGCATTGTCGCGTTCCCTGCGTACTCGGGGAGCCCTTGGGATGACCGCCCTGATCGGCCTGCTGCTGCTCGGAATTCTGCTCTCGACCGTCGCGCCCCGCCGGCTGGCCCGGGCCCGCTGGGTGGAACGCGAACCCGTGCTGGCGCTGCTGGTGTGGCAGTGCCTGGTGGTGGCGGTGCTGCTGTGCTGCGCACTGGGTCTGGTCCTCGCCGCCTCCGCCGCCATGCCCGAGCTGCGCACCCTGGTGTTCGCGGGCGCCCCGTACGGCGTGGAGGCCGCGTACGGCCTGCAGGACGCCGAGGGCTGGGGCCGGCTCTGCGCCGTGGTACTGGCGGCCGGCGCCCTGCAAACGGTGCTGGCGCTCACCCGCGAGGCCCGTACGGCCAAGGCCCTGCGCAACCGCCGACACGCCCAACTGGCGACCCGAGCACCGGAGTTGCCCGAGGCGATCGCGGCCGCCCGGAGCCGTCGGGAGCGACTGGTGGTGCTGGAGAACGTCCGCCCCGAAGCCTGGTCGCTGCCCGGCCCGGACTCCCGCCTGGTGGTCACCACCGGCGCCCTCCAGCAGCTCACCGACCGGGAGTTGGCGGCCGTGCTGAGCCATGAGCGCGGCCACGTCCGGGCCCGGCACCACCTGCTCCAGCAGTTCGCCCAGGCGCTCGCCTCCGGCTTCCCCGGCGTCGGCGTGTTCAGCGCCTTCCGGGACCAGGTGGCGGAGCTGATCGAGCTGGCTGCCGACGACCGGGCCGCTCGACGCCACGGCCGGCACACCACCGCCCTCGCGCTGGCCGAACTCAACCTGGACCGCGGGGTGTTCGGCTCCTGCCCGCCCGGCCTGGCACAGTCCCCGAGGCGGGTCGACCGGCTGCTCGCGGGCCGCCCGCGACTGTCCGTCCCGCACCGGCTGCGGCTGACCCTGTTCGCCCTCGCCGCGCCCGCCGCGCCCGTCCTGCTGGCCGTCGCCCCGGGGCTCAACTCCCTGTTCTGAGCATCCCCGCTCTGAGCGTCCCTGCTCCGAGCGCCCCTGCGCTGAGCGCACGGATTGACGCCGAGTCAGCTCACCGAAGGCTCCCCATCGAACGAGCCCCCGGGTTCAGTCCGAGGCAGGCTCCCGGCAGACCGGCCCGAGCGGCTCACCGAGGGTCAGTCCGAGCACCTCGCGGTGGAGCGGCCTGGCCTGCTCGTAGCGCTCCCGTCCGGCCTCGGTCAGCTCCAGCATGATGCCCCGCCGGTCGCTCTCGCACATGGCCCGGGTGACCAGTCCGCTCTTCTCCAGCCGGGCGATCAGCCGGGACAGCGCGCTCTGACTCAGGTGGACGGTGGGCGCCAGTTCGGCCACCCGCAGCGCATGGCGACCCTCCGCCTGACACCCCTCCACCAGGCGTTCCAGCACCTCGAACTCGCTCATGCCCAGCCCGTACTTGTCGCCCAGCTCACGGTCGAGCAGGCAGGCGGTGGCGGCATGGCGGGCCAGCAGCTCGCGCCATTCCGCGACGAGGCCGGCCTCCGCCGGCGAATCGAGCACTCGGGGGTCGAGTTCAGCCACGCCGCCAGCCTAGCACGTGCATCGGAAAATTATGCGTTCACATCTTATTCATTTGCATTGAATGCACGTGCATGTACTGTCCTCCCTATGACCACCGCGACCGTCACGTCACCCGACGCTCCGTCAACCAGCGGGCTGAACTGGACACCCCGCCTCTGGGGCACCCTGATCGTGCTCTGCGCCGCCATGTTCCTGGACGCCCTGGACGTCTCGATGGTGGGCGTCGCCCTCCCCTCCATCGGCTCCGAGCTCCACCTCTCGACCTCCACCCTGCAGTGGGTGGTCTCCGGCTACGTGCTCGGCTACGGCGGCCTGCTGCTGCTCGGCGGACGCGCCGCCGACCTGCTCGGCCGGCGCCGGGTCTTCCTGGTCGCCCTGTCCGCCTTCGCCGCCGCCTCGCTGATCGGCGGCTTGGTCGACGACGGCGGCCTGCTGATCGCAGCCCGCTTCCTCAAGGGCGTCAGCGCCGCCTTCACCGCCCCGGCCGGCCTGTCGATCATCACCACGACCTTCGCCGAGGGCCCGGCCCGCAACCGGGCGCTGTCCATCTACACCACCTGCGGGGCCAGCGGTTTCTCCCTCGGCCTGGTGCTGAGCGGCCTGCTCACCTCGGTCGGCTGGCGCTGGACCTTCCTGATGCCCGTCCCGGTCGCGCTGCTCGCCCTGGCGTTCGCCGTCCGCCTGCTTCCCCGCCAGACCGAGGAGCCCGCCAAGGGCGGCTACGACGTGCTCGGCGCGATCACCGGCACCACGACCGTCCTGCTGCTGGTGTTCACCGTCACCGAGGCCCAGGGCGCCGGCTGGCTGAGCCTGCGCACCCTCGGCTCGATGGCCGTGGTGATCGCGCTGGGCGCCGCCTTCCTGCTGATCGAGAGCCGTACCGCCCACCCACTGGTCCGGCTGGGCATCTTCCGCAACGGCTCCGTCGCCCGGGCCAACGTGGTCGCCTTCGCGATGACCGGCGCGTACGGCGGCTTCCAGTTCGTCGTGACCCTCTACCTGCAGCACCTGCTCGGCTGGTCGGCCCTGCAGATGGCCCTGGGGCTGCTGCCGGCCGGCGCGTTCATCGCACTCTCGGCGCCGTTCATGGGCCCGATCGTGGACCGCTTCGGCACCGGCCGGCTGCTGCCGATCGGCCTGCTGGCCCTGGTCGCCGCCTTCGCCCTGTTCCTGCGCCTGGACGAGCACAGCTCCTACCCGGTCCTGGTGCTGCCCTCGATGCTGCTGCTCGGCGTGGGCTTCGCGCTCGCCTTCCCCTCGGTGAACATCGCCGCCACCAACGGCGTGGCCGACGAGGAGCAGGGCCTGGCCTCGGGCCTGGTGAACACCGCGATCCAGGTCGGCACCGCCGTGGTGCTGGCCGGGGCGACCGCGATGATCACGGCCGGCAGCGCGGGTGACGACAGCCCTCGGGCCCAGCTGGACGGCTACCGGCCGGCGCTGGTCTTCGTCACCGCGGTCGCGCTGGTCGGCCTGCTGGTCGCCACGGTGGGCGCTCTGGTGGACCGGCGCCGGAATTCAACTCCCGTGTCGGTGCCGGATTATGATTATCCGCCTGTCGGGCCGACCACGGCCCGGACCGGAGCCCTGACCGAGCACTGACCCGCACCGGCCCTCGCCCACGACCGACCCCTGGTCGTCGGCTGCTGGCGCCGGCTCCACCAAACCCCCGTGTTGGTGGAGCCGGCCGTCTTCGTACCCGGCCGCGCGGGCAGCGCCCGTCAGGGCACGGTTCCACGGCGCGGCTGCCGGCTCCGCAAGTATATTGGCTCGGAGCCAACGAACGTTCGGAGCAGACACGATGGCACCTCGCGGGGATTCGGTCAATGAGGAGATGCGGCAACGCTCCCGCCGACGCATCATGCGGGCCACCGTCGAGCTGGTTGACCAGCGCGGTTACGCGGGCACCACGCTGACCGACATCGCCGAGCGGGCCGGACTCGCCCGCGGCCTGCTCTCGTACTACTTCGACGGCAAACGGCTGCTGCTGCAGTCCGCGACGCACCGGATGATGCACCAGGCGCTGTCCGGCGCACTGGCCGAACTGCCGCTGGACGCCTCGCCCGAGGCCCGGCTGGCCCGCGCCATCGACGCCGTCCTCGCGCTCGCGCTGGACCACCCGCGGGTGATGCGCTCGCACCTGGCACTGATCCTCGACCCGGACACCGGCGCCTTCGTGCAGGACCCGGAACAACAGCAGCTCGGCGCCATCCTCCAGGGTCTGCTGCACGACTGGGGCGCTCCGGACCCGGCGGCCGAGCACGCGGTGCTGCGCAGCGCACTGATGGGCGGCTGCATCGGCGTGCTGCTGCCGGGCGCGGAGATCCCGCTGGCGCCGATCCGGGCCGACCTGTTCCGCCGCTACGACCTGCCCTGGGAACTGGGCTGCCCGCCGCAGGCGCTGCCACCGGAACGCGAACGGCCGCCGGCCCGCGGCTGACGGCGGGTGGGCGGTCACTCGACTGACGACCTGCTGCGGTGGGGCCCGAGCGGCCCCGCCGGGCAGGAACTCAGCGTTCCTTCAGGATCGAGGCCAGCAGGTCTATGGTGCGCTCGGGCGTGAGGCTGTCCACGCAGAGCCGCTCCATGACCTGGACGTAGGCGTCGACGTCGTCCCGCTTGTCCAGGTAGAGCGCACTGGTGAGCTGCTCCAGGTAGACCACGTCCGCGAGGTCCTGCTCCGGGAAGCGCAGGATGGTGAACGCGCCGGACTCACCGGCGTGCGCGCCGAAGCGGAACGGCATGACCTGGATCACCACGTTGGCCTGCTCGGCGACGTCGATCAGGTACTGCACCTGACCGCGCATCACCTTGGGCCCGCCGACCGGCCGGCGCAGCGCCGCCTCGTCGATCACCGCCCACAGGCGCGGGTTGGTGCCCTCGGTCAGCAGCTTCTGGCGGCGCAGGCGGAGGCTGACCCGCCGCTCGACCTCCTCCTCGCTGATGACCGGCCGACTCTGGCCGAAAACCGCCCGTGCGTACTCCTCGGACTGCAGCAGTCCGGGGATGAACTGCACCTCGTAGGTGCGGATCAGCTGGGCGGCCTCCTCCAGTCCCACGTAGGTCTGGAACCAGCCCGGCAGCACGTCGTTGAAGCTGTGCCACCAGCCGGACTTGTTGGCCTCGCGGACCAGCCCGAGCAGGGCCTCCCGCTCCAGGCCGTCGTCCACGCCGTACAGGCTGAGCAGGTCGGCGACGTCGCGCTCCTTGAAGCTGACGCGGCCGAGCTCCATGCGGCTGATCTTGGACTCGGAGGCGCGGATCGCGTAGCCCGCGTCCTCACGGGTGATGCCGCGCGCCTCGCGCAAGCGGCGCAGCTGGGAGCCGAGGAGGATCCGGCGGACCATCGAGCCGCCGCCCGGCTGAACTGTGGTCATGCGGTCGAAACCTCCACCTAGGGCAAACAGCGCACAGTCTGCCATCAGTTGAGCGCTCACGGTGCCGATACTGACGGATGTTCCTATCAGTTCTGCACTCCGCACACCAGGATGCACGTGCATTCGGCGCTTGCATATGCCAATAGTGCGACTGCACGTGAATCGACTCTTGCATCTGCAGTGAGCGCACACCACCATGGTGCACGTGCACCTGCACATCCCTGGCAATCCCGCGGGCTCCGCGTCGACCCCACGCGCGACTCCGTGCACCGACCCGGTGGCGTCCCCCGCGCCACCGGGCGTTCGAGTGCGCGCGCGCCTGGTCGAGGGGGCGGCCGAGCGGCCGAGCGAGTCGGAGGTGACCGGCATGACCCCGGCGGGTCCAGCCGTGTCCGCCCCCTTATGGGAGGAGCTCTTCATGAGCACCGGTACGGCTTTGGCGGTTGACCCCCATGTGGTCACCTGTACGCTCGCTCCTCGCTTCGAAGCCGTGAGAACCGCGCGCGACTTCGCCCGGACCGCTCTTCAGCACTGGGGCCTGATGGAGCTGTTCGACGATGTCGCGCTGGTGGCCTCGGAACTCGTGACCAACGCGCTCCGACATGCGATCGGCGCACGGCCCGACCCGTCGGGCGGCTGCCTGGGCGAGTACGACTTTCCCATACAGCCGACCCCGGAAGGACGGCTGCCGATCCGAATAAGCCTGGTGCACCGCGCACCCCAGGTGGTCTGCGCGGTGAGCGATCCGAGCAGCATCGGACCGGTCGCCCGGGAGGCGGACTTCGTCGCCGAATCCGGCCGCGGGCTGCACCTGGTGGAGTCGTTCAGCCGCTCCTGGGGCTGGCACCCACTGGGCAGCGGCAAGGTCGTCTGGGCCATGTTCGAGGCGGAGCCGGCCCAGGGCGGCGGACTCGACGGACGTGTCGAAATCGGTGGACGGCACCGGCGCTCGGCCTAGCGCCGTGCGGCGCGCGGCCGGCTTGGGAACGCCCCAGGAGGACCACACCCCGAGCCCTTCCGCCAGTCCCTCGGACCCTTCGACGCCGGACCGCCTCCGGCACCGGCACCTCGCGCCGGGCACTCCGATCCGTGCGTCACAGGCCCCGGCCCACGCGCCGGAGATCCGGGCCCGCGCGTTACAGGCCCCGGCCGGGCACGACTCGACCCTGTACGCCCCGACCCGACCCCACCCGCGGGAGCGCCCGCGGGGAAAAGACAAAGGCCGTCGTGGTGTCAGCACCCACGACGGCCCCCCGGTGGTGAAGCGGCGACCGGTCAGACCGCCAGGTGGTCGAACTCCCCGTCCTTGGCCCCCAGCAGCAGGGCGGCGATCTCGGCCCGGGTGTAGATGAGCGCCGGACCGTCCGGGAAGCGCGAGTTGCGCATCGCCACGTCGCCGCCGGGCAGGGCCGCGAACTCGACGCAGTTGCCCTGGGAGTTGCTGTGCCGGCTCTTCTGCCAGACCACCCCCTCGAGGTCGGCGGCGGCCATCCCGTTGTAGGTGTGGTTCGAGCTGTGCGTGTCCTGCGAGTCGTGCATAGAAGTCTCCCGAAGAGCTCCGGAGTTGTCGTCCAGCGCGGCGCCCCGGCACCGTCGAACGAACGGACCGGCCCCGTACCGGTCCGGCACAACGCCTCACTTGACGCGATGATAGCCGCAGTGCACGTGCATCAGCACGGGACATTGCAGGTGCACGAGGCCTTTTATCGGCGGTCTCGAACTCTTCGCGGACCCTTCTCCTGACGGTACGTAAACGGACATAGCCGACTGAATCGACGAGCATTCGATAACCGGCCGTGAGCGGCCCCCCGCTGAATGTTGATCTTCGAATGCCGGGAGTCGCACCGCCGTGACCCTCCGTCAGGTCGCCCTTCGACTGTGAGACATCTCACGTGCCACAGGTGCAACGCGGCGCCCCACGGGACACGTCAGGGCAACTGCGGGCGTCCACCCGAGGGTTGGGCGAGGAATGTCCGGATTGTAGGCAAACCGCCCGGACCGCGACGGCGGAGACACGACCTTCGCACCGCGACCACCCGAAACCCGTACGGCAGCCGACTGCAGGCCTGACGGGCCGATGTCCTACGATCTCCGACATGAGCACCGCAGCCATCCCGGGCGCGCCACTGCCCGTCCGTACTCCAGGCTCCCGTGCGCGGGGGCGCCACCGCCGTCCCGAGCGCCCCGAGATCCGCACCGGCTCGCCGGCCCTGGTGCTCGCCGTACCCGCGACCGCCGGGCCCGAGTCCCGCTCGGTCGTCGAGGAACTGCTCTCGATCGTCCGCAGCGAGCACGCCGGCGTCCGGGCCGCGGTCGGCTACCTCCCGACCGACGGCGCCGAGAGCGAGAGCGAGGACGACCGCACCGTCGCCGAGCTGCTGGCCGAGGCCGCCGAGGCCGGCCTGGCGGCGCCCGTCGTGGTGCCGCTGGTACCCGGGCCGCACGACTTCCTGACCGGGCTTCACGCCCTCGCCGCCGAGTACGGCGCGACCGTCACCGACACATTGGGCCCGCACCCGCTGCTGGCCGAGGCCGTGCACGTGCGGCTGTCCGAGGCCGGGCTGGCCCGGGCCGACCGAGCCCGGCTGTTCGCCATCGCGACCGCCGCGGACGGCGTGGTCCTGACCACCGTCGGCGGCGCGGACGCGGCCGCCGCGGCCGGCATCACCGGCGTGCTGCTGGCCGCCCGACTGGCCGTTCCGGTCGTCGCCGCGGCGCTCGACGTCCCCGGCTCGGTGGCCGACGCCGTCAACCACCTCAAGGAGACCGGCTCCCAGCGCCCGGCGCTGGCCCCGCTGGTGATCGGGCCCGAGGCGGACTCGGAGCTGCTCGCCACGGCCGCCGAGGAGACCGGCTGCCCGTCGGCCGCGCCGCTGGGCGCCTACCCGACCGTCGGCCAGCTGATCGCCTCCACCTACCTGGCCGCACTGCCGACGCCGACGCCGGAGGAGCTGGCCCAGGCCGAGGCGGAGGCCGCGGCCGCCGCCGGGGCCGAGGAGGGCTCCCGCGGCGCCCACGCGGCCGCCCAGGGGCCCGTGGAGGCCTAGCCGGACGCCCGCAACCGCCTTTAGCACCCTCCCGCGTACCGAAGGGCCCGGAACGATCGCGTTCCGGGCCCTTCGGCTTGCCGTCGGCCTGCCCCGCGGCTCGCCCTTTTCCGCCACTCCTCCGCCCGCCCCCGCCTTCGGCTCGCCCGCAGCTTGTCCGAGCAGGGGAATTACGGGAGGTATGAGCGATATCAGAAGATAGAGCATAATGTCCGTTTTGTCGCTTTTTGGAGGAAATGCCGGGCCGGATTCCGGCGCTCGATTCACGGCCACTCCCCTATTACGATCGGCGCGCCACCACACGCTTCCACGCTCCGTCACTTCACTTCTGAAGCGGAGACAATTGCGGGAATCCACAGCGACATTGCCGAAAAACGATCATTTACGATCATGATTCGTGTCCGATTTGGCAGCTTCCGCTAAACCGTGATGCGCATCACAGATATTTGCAGTTTGAACTTAAGTCTGCTTAACGTGCTCCTCGTTCGTGACCACACGAACCCAGTTCATCCGCAACGCCGAGTCCTGCCGTCGGATGTCCTGGCAGCGCGAAAACGCATCACGGCAGGAGCGGGGGAACCACAGGTAAGTCGCCCCGGGCCGTTCCTCGGAACGGTCCAGGGCTAGGGGTGAAGCCGCGCCCACAGCGCGGCCGGGCAACTCCAGCCCGAATCCGACAGCTCACCTCGCAGGCGTGGGAGAGGACCGCGTCTTCATGCTGCCCACCAACGGCACCCGCCTGTCCGGCCGTACCCGTCGCGTGATCGCCGCCCTCGGCGTCGCGGGCGTCGGTCTCACCGTCCCGTGCCTCACCACCGGCACCGCCAACGCCGCCCCCGTCGCCACCTGGGACAAGGTCGCCCAGTGCGAGAGCAGCGGCAACTGGAGCATCAACACCGGCAACGGCTTCTACGGCGGCCTGCAGTTCACCTCCAGCACCTGGGCCGCCTTCGGCGGTACCGCGTACGCCCCGCAGGCCAACCAGGCCACCAAGGACCAGCAGATCGCCATCGCCGAGAAGGTCCTCGCCTCGCAGGGCCCCGGCGCCTGGCCCGTCTGCTCGGTCCAGGCCGGCCTCACCAAGGGCGGCGCTCCGGCCGCCGTCGACACCTCCGCCGGCACGGCCGCCAAGCCTGCCGCCAAGCCCGCGCAGAACCAGGCCCCGGCCCCGGCCCCGGCCGCGAAGCCCGCCACGCCGGCCGCGCCCGCCCAGCAGCAGGCGCAGTCGTCCACCGACTACACCGTCGTCGAGGGCGACTGGCTGTCCTCGATCGCCGCGAAGAACAACGTCCAGGGCGGCTGGCAGCACCTGTACGACCTCAACCGCGCCACCCTGACCGAGGGCCCGAACACCATCTACCCGGGCCAGCACCTGACCTTCGGTGACGGCGTCAAGGCCCAGGCCGACAAGTCCTCCTCGTCCACCTCCGGCTCGGACTTCGGCTGGTTCAACCGCTCCCAGAAGGCCGGCCAGGCCGCGAACGGCGGTGTCGTGAACGCCAAGCCGACCGCCCTGACCCAGGCCTCGAAGCCGGCCGCCAAGCCGGCTGCCAAGCCGGCTGCCAAGCCGGCCGCCCAGGCCGCCACCGGCAGCATGGCCGCCGCGGTGTCCTTCGCCGAGTCCAAGGTCGGCCAGGCCTACGTCTACGGCGGCACCGGCAACGGCGGCTGGGACTGCTCGGGCCTGACCCAGGCCGCGCTGCGCGCCGCGGGCATCAACATCCCGCGCGTCGCCGCCGACCAGGCCGCCGCCAGCACCCACGTCTCGCTGGACAGCCTGCAGCCGGGCGACCTGCTGTTCTGGTCGAACAACGGCCAGAACTCCGGCGTGTATCACGTCGCGATCTACATCGGCGGCGGCAAGTACGTCGAGGCCGCCAACCCGAGTTCGGGCGTGCGCGAGCAGACCATCGCCAACTGGGCCCCGGACTTCGCCGGCCGGGTCTGAGCAACGGCCCACGGGCCACGGGCGCACGGGCCACGGGCCCACAGCTGACGGACAACAGAGAACAGCTGACAGGTAGCAGATTTCAGATAACAGATTTCAACATCTGTCAGCCGTCGTCCGAACGCTGACCACCCGCCACCCCCGGGGAGAGTCTGGTCGCTCCTCCCCGGGGGTTCCGGCGTATTCGCATGGTGAAACCCCGGCCCGACGGGCATGCTGCTGCTCTGCACCCGAGGAGGAATCACCATGGCCCAGGTCACCGTCACCCTCGACGCGAACCTCGCGATAGACGCGATGCTGCTCTCCGGCACCAAGAGCCCGCAGGACGCGGTCGAACTGATCCTGCGCGACTACCTGGCCCGCGGCCGCCGCACCGAGACCCGGACCGGCGACGCGGCCGACGGCCACCGGCTCACCGCCGACCGCCCGGCCACCCAGGAGGGCTGACCGGACAGCACGGTCGAGCAGACGCACGCCGACGGGCCCCGGAGAGCAACCGCCCTCCGGGGCCCGTCGGTCGAGCACCGCCATCCGGTACCGGGGTCAGCGCGCGCAGGCCCCTGTGGACCCCCGCATCACCAGCTCCGGCTGGAACATGAACTCCCCGCGCTGGGCGGCGTTCCCGCCGACCTCCTCCAGCAGCGCGTCCACCGCCGCCGTGGCCATCGCCTCGACCGGCTGGCGGATCGTGGTCAACGGCGGCTCGGTGAAGGCGATCAGCGGCGAGTCGTCGAAGCCGACCACCGACACGTCCTGCGGCACCGACAGCCCGCGCTGCCGCACCGCCCGGATCGCCCCGAGCGCCATCATGTCGCTCCCGCAGACGATCGCCGTGCAGCCCTTGTCGAGCAGCGCACCGGCTGCCGCGTGCCCGCCCTCCACGCTGAACAGCGTGTGGTGGACGAGTTCCTCCGCCTCCTCCTGGCTGCGCCCGAGCACCTCGCGCATCGCGGCCGTGAAGCCCTCGATCTTGCGCAGCACCGGCACGTACCGCCGCTGCCCGACCGCGAGCCCGATCCGCTCGTGCCCGAGTTCGGCCAGGTGCTGGACGGCCATCCACATCGCGGCCCGGTCGTCCGGCGAGATGAACGGCGCGTCGATCCGCTCGCTGTAGCCGTTGATCAGCACGAACGGCACCCCGCGCCCGGCCAGCCGGGCGTAGCGGTCGTGGTCGGCGGTGCTGTCGGCGTGCAGCCCGGAGACGAAGACGATGCCCGCCACGCCCCGGTCGACGAGCATCTCGACCAGTTCGTCCTCGGTGGACCCGCCCGGCGTCTGGGTGCACAGCACCGGCGTGTAGCCGTGCCGGCTGAGCACCTGCTCGATCACCTGCGCCAGCGCGGGGAAGATCGGGTTGCTCAGCTCCGGCGTGATCAGCCCGATCAGCCCGGCGCTGCGCTGGCGCAGCCGGGTCGGCCGCTCGTAGCCGAGCACGTCGAGCGCCGCCAGCACGGTCTGCCGGGTCGCGGCGGAGACGTTCGCCTTGCCGTTGAGCACGCGGGAGACGGTGGCTTCGCTGACCCCCGCCTGCGCCGCGATGTCTGAGAGTCGCGCCGTAGTCACGGGCCCAGAGCCTATTGCACCCACGTCAGACCGCCCACCAGCCGGTGCTGTCCGGAGCGAGCACCGTCTCGCCGCCGTCCACCACGAGTTCGGTCGAGGCGAGCAGCAGTCGACCGGGCGCTGCTATCCGCACGGGCTCGCCGGTGGTGTTCACGGTGCAGACGAAGGAGCCGCGGCGGAAGGCCAGGGCACCCTCGGGGGCGTCCAGCCACTCGACCTCGGTACCGGCGCCCAGGTCGGGCTGCGCACGGCGGACGGCCAGCGCGCTGCGGTACAGCTCCAGGGTGGAGGTCGGGTCGCCGGTCTGCGCCTCGACGCTGAGTGCGGCCCACTCGGCGGGCTGCGGCAGCCAGGACGGCCCGCCCGCCACCGGACCGAAGCCGTACGGGGCCTCGGTGCCGGACCACGGGATCGGGACGCGGCAGCCGTCGCGGTAGCCGTCCTGGCCGGCCTGGCGGAAGAAGGACGGGTCCTGGCGGACCTCGTCCGGCAGGTCGGTGACGTCCGGCAGGCCGAGTTCCTCGCCCTGGTAGACGTAGGCGGAGCCGGGCAGCGCGAGCATCAGCAGGGTGGCGGCGCGGGCCCTGCGCAGACCCAGCGAACGGTCGCCGGGGGTGCGGATCTGGGTGCCGAGGCCCGGCTCGTTGGCGAAGCGGGTGGCGTGCCGGGTGACGTCGTGGTTGGACAGCACCCAGGTGGTGGGGGCGTCGACCGGGCGCATCGAGTCGAGCGACAGGTCGATCACCTCGCGCAGCGCGGTGGCGTCCCAATCGGTGCCCAGGTACTGGAAGTTGAAGGCCTGGTGCAGCTCGTCGGGGCGGACGTAGTTGGCGGTGCGCTGGACGGTCGGGGTCCAGGCCTCGGCGACACCGATCCGCTGGCCCGGGTACTCGTCGAGGATCTTGCGCCAGCTGCGGTAGATCTCGTGCACGCCGTCCTGGTCGAAGAACGGCATGACGTCGTTGCCGAGCAGCTTGAGCTGGTCGGCGCCGCCGAGGTCGGGCAGGCCGGGGGCCTTGACCAGGCCGTGGGCGACGTCGATGCGGAAGCCGTCCACGCCCATGTCGAGCCAGAACCGCAGGATCGAGCGGAACTCGTCGGCGACGGCCGGGTTCTCCCAGTTGAAGTCGGGCTGCTCGGGGGCGAACAGGTGCAGGTACCAGTCGCCGGGGGTGCCGTCCGGGTTCTCGGTGCGGGTCCAGGCCGGGCCGCCGAAGATGGACTCCCAGTCGTTGGGCGGCAGTTCGCCGTTCTCGCCCTTGCCGGGGCGGAAGTGGTAGCGGTCGCGCAGCGGGGACGCGGGGCCCTCGCGCAGGGCGCGCTGGAACCACTCGTGCTGGTCCGAGGAGTGGTTGGGCACGAGGTCGACGATGATCCGCAGGCCCAGCCCGTGGGCGTCCCGGATCAGGGCGTCGGCGTCCAGCAGGGTGCCGAACATCGGGTCCACCGCGCGGTAGTCGGCGACGTCGTAGCCCGCGTCCGCCTGCGGCGAGGCGTAGAACGGGGAGAGCCAGACGGCGTCCACGCCGAGGTCGCGCAGGTACGGCAGGCGGCTGCGGATGCCCGGCAGGTCGCCCATGCCGTCGCCGTTGGAGTCGGCGAAGCTGCGCGGGTACACCTGGTAGATGACCGCGTCCCGCCACCAGCCTCTGGACGCGCTGACGTTCGCCTCGTGAGCGGTGTCGGCGGCAGGCCGGGAGGTGTCGGCCAGGTTCTGGGTCATGGACGGTATCCCTTGGGGACTAGAGGAGCGGGGAGCGCTGTGTCTTCGAGGAGCGCAAGGCCTCGCGAAGTGCCGGGACTTCGTGGAGCGTTACGACTTGGAGGCACCGGCGGTCAGGCCGGTGACCAGGTGACGCTGCACCAGGTAGAAGAAGGCCGCGGACGGGATCGCGATCAGCACCGCGGTGGCGGCCATCAGGTTCCACTGGGCGTCGTGCTCGCTGACGAAGCTCTGCAGGCCGACGGCCAGCGTGTACTTGTCGGAGCTGAGCATGAAGGTGGAGGCGAACGGCACCTCGGCCCAGTAGGTGAGGAAGGAGTAGAAGGCCGCGACCGCCAGGCCCGGGCGGGCGAGCGGCAGCACCAGCCGCCAGAAGGTGCCGAAGGGGCTGAGCCCGTCGACCCGGCCGGCCTCGTCGATCTCCACCGGGATGGTGTCGAAGTAGCCCTTCAGCAGCCAGGCGCAGTACGGCACGGTGGTGGTCGAGTAGACCAGGATCAGCCCGGCGTAGCTGTCCAGCAGGCCGAGCGCGGAGAGCATGGTGTACATCGGCACGATCAGCACCGCGATCGGGAACATCTGGGTGACCAGCAGCGACCACATCAGCGGCTTGTGCCCGGGGAACTTCATCCGGGACACGGCGTACCCGGCGGTGGCGGCGAGCATGACGCCGAACACGGTGGTGATACCGGCGACCAGCAGGGAGTTGCCGAACCAGGTGAAGAAGTCGGTGTCGCCCAGCACCTGCTGGTAGTTCGACAGCGTGAGCTTGCCGAAGATGTCGCCGGGGTGGAGGTAGTCGTTCTTGTCCGGCCCGAGCGAGACGAACAGGATCCACGCGACCGGGAACAGCGCGATCAGTCCGGCCAGGATCAGGACGCCGTGGGACAGCGCCTTGGCCAGCGGGCTGCTCTCGCCGCGCGGCCGGAACTTCGCCGGCCGGGCGGTCGGGGCCGCGGTCGCCGCGGCGGCGGGGCGTTCGGTGGTGGTGCTCATCGGGTTACCTGCCTTCGTGGGTCAACTGGGTCCGGGGCCTCAGCCGTTGGCCTGCTCGTTGCGGGCGAGCCAGCGCCGGTAGAAGGCAGTGAAGACGATCAGGATGGACAGCAGGATCACGCCGTAGGCAGCGGACCCGGCGTAGTCCCGGGGGATCTGGCCGAAGCCGAGTCGGTAGGCCCAGGTGACCAGCAGCTGGGCGTCGGGGGCGCCGGAGCCGAAGAGCAGGTAGATGACGTTGAACTGGTTGAAGGTCCAGATCACGCCGAGCAGCACGACGGTGGAGGAGACGGTCCGCAGCCCGGGCATGGTGACGTAACGGAACTGCTGCCAGCGGGTGGCGCCGTCCATCTCGGCGGCCTCGTACAGCTCGGCCGGGATCGACTGCAGGCCGCCGAGCAGCGAGATCATCATGAACGGCACGCCGGCCCAGGTGTTCACCAGGATCGCGGCCGCCTTCTGCGCCCACGGGTCGGTGAGCCAGCCGGGCTCGGGCAGGTGGAGGGCGGAGAGCGCGGTGTTGACGACGCCGCCGTCGGAGAGCATCAGGCGCCAGGAGAAGACGGTGACGAAGGTCGGCACCGCCCAGGGCAGGATGAGCAGCATCCGGTAGACGGCGCGCCCGCGCAGCTTCTTGTTGAGCAGCAGGGCGAGGCCGAGGCCGAGGGTGTAGTGCAGGAAGACGCAGACGGCCGTCCAGGCGATGGTCCAGACGAAGTGCGACCAGAAGCGGTCGTACGAGCCGGGGCCCCACAGGATGTCGGCGTAGTTGTGGAAGCCGACGAAGTTGTAGCTGGCCGGGATCTCGTTGACGCCGATCTTGCGGGCGACGTTGAGGCTGTTGGCGTCGGTGAGGGTGAGCCAGATGCCTTGGACGAGCGGGTAGAGCACCAGCACGCCGAGCACCAGCACGACCGGGGCGATCATCGCGTAGGCGTACCAGTGCTTGGCGTAGGAGCGCTTGAGGCGTTCCAGCAGACCCGGACGCTGATCGCGCTCCCGGTTGCCCTTGCCGGTGGCGCCCTGCACGGCGACTGACATCGTTTGCACCTTCTCGGGGGATTCTCGGGGGAGCCGACGGCCCGGCCTGCCGTACGGTCGGCAGGCCGGGCGCGGGGACTACTTGGCGAAGCCCGGCAGGAGCTTGGCGTAGTCGGTGGCGACGGTGTTCAGCGCGTCCTGGGTGCTGGTGCCCTGGAGGGACTTGCCCAGGTTCTCGCCGAGCGAGGCGAACAGCGAGCTGTACTCGGGCAGTTCGGGGCGCGGCTTGGCGCTGCTCAGGATGCCCTGGAAGCCGGCGATGCCCGGGTCGGCCTTGACGTCGGCGGTGAAGGCGTCGGAGCGGGTCGGCAGGGTGGAGTTCTTCTGCGCGATGAAGGCCTGGCTCTCGGCCGAGGTCATGAAGGCGGCGAACTTCTCGGCGGCGGCCTTGTGGGCCTTGTCCGCACCGGCGTAGACGGAGATGTTGTGGCCGCCGGTGGGGGCGCCGGCCTTGCCGCTGGAGCCGGCCGGGACGGCGGCGATGCCGAGGTTGTTCTTGTCGGCGAAGGCGGAGCCCTTGTAGATGTTGGTGATCTCCCAGGGGCCCTGGATGATCGCCGCGACCTTGCCGCTGTTGAAGGCGTCCATCATGTGCGCGTAGGCGTCGGTGGTGACGTCGGCCTTGGCCATGCCGGGCGCGGTGAACATCGACTTGTAGGTCTCGACGGCCTTGACGGCCTCCGGCGAGGTGACGGTGATCTTCTTGCCGGCGGCGTCGACGGTGTCGGTGCCCTCGCCGAACAGGAACGGCATCGCGTAGTAGCCGTCCGCGGCCTTCAGCCAGAAGCCGTCCACGCCGGCCTTGTCCTTGACGGCGGCGGCGTCGGCCTTGAGCTCGTCCCAGGTCTTCGGCGCCGCGGTGATGCCGGCCTTGGTGAACAGCTCCTTGTTGTAGAGCAGGCCCAGGGTGTCGGTCACCAGCGGCACGCCGTACAGCTTGCCGTCGTACTTGGCCTGCTGGATCAGGCTGGGCTGGAAGGTGGAGGTGTCGCCGGCGGCCGGGGTGCCGTCCAGCGGCTCCAGGAAGCCGGCCTTGGCGAAGGCGGCGGTCCAGCCGACCTCGGAGCGGAACACGTCCGGCGCGCCCTTGGCCCCCATGGCGGTCTGCAGCTTGTTCTGCGCCTGGTCGAACGGCACGTTGACGAAGTTGACCTTGATGTTCGGGTTGGCGGCCTCGAACTTCTTGGCCAGCTCCTGGTAGTTCGGAGCCTCGTTGGTGGCGTTGGAGGTGTCCCAGTACGTGATGGTGACGGGGCCGTCGGCCTTGCCGTCCGAACCGGAGCCGCCACTGCTGCCACAGGCAGCCATCGAGACCGCGAGGGCCACAACGAGGGCAGAGGCCGCGATGCCACGCCGCATGAGAACTCCTTGGGAGGGTGGGGGTGCCCGAGATGTACGGAGACAGGCGCATAATGGCTGCCTCGTGCCGACCGCACCTTTGCTGCCGACGGGCTCGGGAAGGAAGTTAACAGCGGCGCAAGAGGGACGGAAAGTCCTTGCAGCAAGTTTCTGCAAGAAACGCCGATCGTTACATCCACGTGTCCTGGACGTGGCCGCACGGTAGTCGACAGCGCGAAGCAATGTCAGAGTTCGTCCGTTTCACCCCGCTACGTCCTGGCCGCCGGAACCACCGTGCGTGGCCGAAGGGCGCTTGCAGCAGACTGGACGCATGCGCATCAGAGCCGTCACCGAGGACGAACTGCCACTGCTGAGCGAGCTGGAACGCGCCGCCGGAGCCCCCTTCGCCGCGATCGGGATGCCGGAGGTCGCCGAGGACGAACCCCCGGCCCCGGAGGAGCTGGCGCACTACCTGGAACACGGCGTCGCCCTGGTCGCGCAGGCCCCCGACGGGACGATCGCCGGCTACCTGCTGGCCGAGCCGGTGGACGGCGCCCTGCACATCGAGCAGGTGTCGGTCCACCCCGACCACGCCCGCCGGGGCATCGGCCGGGCCCTGATCGACCACCTCGCCAGGCACGAGGGCACCGACGCCCCCGCGCTCACCCTGACCACCTTCGCGGACGTCCCCTGGAACGCCCCCTACTACGCTCGCTGCGGTTTCCGCCCACTGGCCGACGCGGAGCTGACCCCGGGCCTGCGCGAGATCCGCCGCAAGGAGGCCGAGTACGGCCTGGACCGCTGGCCCCGGCTCTGCATGCGCCGGGACCTGAACCGCGGCCGGAACGCCTAGTTGGTCCCCAGCCGCAGCACCGTGGTCGAGCGGAACTCCTCCCCCGGCCGCAGCACGGTGCTCGGGAAGGCCGGGTGGTGCGGGGAGTCCGGGAAGTGCTGGGTCTCCAGCGCGATCCCGGCGAACGGTCCGTACGGGACCCCGCTCGCGCCGGTGACCGCGCCCTGGAACTTGTTCGCCGTGTAGACCTGGATGCCCGGCTCGGTGGTCAGCACCTCCAGGGTGCGGCCGCTGACCGGGTCCTCCAGCAGTGCGGCGCGCGCCGGGCTGCCGTCCGCCAGCCGGGCCCGCAGCACCCAGTTGTGGTCGTAGCCGCCGGGCCCGGCCAGCTGCGGGTGCTCGTCGTGCACCGACTTGCCGATCGGCGTGGCCACGGTGAAGTCGAAGGGCGTGCCGGCCACCGGCTCGGTCCGCCCGTACGGGATCTGCCGCTCGTCGGCCGGGGTGTACTCGTCGGCGTCCAGGGTGAGCAGGTGGCCCAGGACGTCGCCGTTGCCCTCACCCGCGAGGTTGACATAGGCGTGGTTGGTCAGGTTGACGACCGTCGGCTTGCTGGTCACCGCGTGGTACGCGATCACCAGCTCGCCGCCCGCCTCCGGGGTGCTGGACAGGGTGTAGGAGACGGTGACGTCCAGCGCGCCCGGGAAGCCCTGGTCGCCGTCCGGGCTGTGCAGCCGCAGCCGCACCCCGCCCTCGATCGGCTCGGCCGCCCACATCCGCTGGGCGAAGCCGTCCGGCCCGCCGTGGAGGGTGAGCCCGCCACCGGTCGAGGCGAGCGGGTACTCCTCGCCGTCGATGGTGACTTCGGAGCGGTCGATCCGGTTGGCGTACCGGCCCACCACCGTGCCGTAGTGCCGGGCCGGGCCCAGGATCTGCGCCAACTGATCAGTGGACAGCAGTAGCTGGGCGCTGCGGCCGGTGCGGTCCGGCGCGCTCAGGGTGTGCAGGGTGGCGCCGAGGGTGAGCACGCTCGCCTCGTACGGGCCGGCGGTGAGCGTCCAGCGCTGGATCGCGGCGCCCGCACCCGAGGGGTCGAGGGGTTCGTGCCGCACGCCGGTGGCCTCGCTCGCCATGCCTGCTCCTCACTGGCGACGGCGCCGCCGCCTCCGCCCGGTTCCGGGTCCGTCCATCCGTCAGAAGGCGCTGCCGCAGCCCCCGTGGTGTCAGTCAGCCTAGCGAGGACGACGGCGGCGGGGGCACTCCCACGCCTCCGCGCGCCGCCCGGGCGCCACCCGGCCGCCGCCCTCGCCCGGACCGCCGTTACTCCCCGTGCTCCTCGCGCGGCTCGGCCGGCAACCCGAGCGCCGAGGCGAGGCCGTCCGGCCCGCTGCCCGCCTTGCGGTAGACCGCGGCCAGCCGCCGGTTGACCAGGCTCAGCTGCACCCCCAGCTCATCGGCGATCCGCTGCGGCGGCACGCCCCGCGCGGCGCGCTTGGCGACGTCCCACTCGGGTCCACTGAGCGTCTCCCGGAAGTCACGCTTCTCCAGCCGGTTGGGCCGCAGGCCGTAGTTGGCCAGCTCCCGCCGGGCCTGGTCGACCAGCTTCTCCGCCGAGCAGTGCTGAGCCAGCTCGATGCCCTGGTACAGGTACTCCTGGGCGTCCTCCAGCCGACCGACCCGGCGCAGCGCCGCACCCAGGTCGACCAACGCGACGGCGTGCTCGTACCCGGCCGGGGACTGCCCGAGGTGCTCAACGGCCTGCTCCAGCAGTTCGACCGCCTGCTCGCCGTTCTCGACCTGCGCCTGCAGCCGCAGCGCGCTGCCGATCGCCGAGGCGGTACCGAAGGCCCGCGCGTCCTGGACCGCCTTCCGGGCGTAGCCGCGGGCGCGCTCGGGCTCGTCGTCCGCGATCGCGATGGCCAGGTGCCCGGCCCAGGGCGCCCAGACGGTGTTGTGCCAGCCGCGGATCTCCAGCTGGGCGCCGGCCTCGGTGAGCGCGGCGGCCGCGCCCGCGTGGCGCTTCATGGCGATCAGCAGCTTGCCGTACAGCGAGGCCGCGTCCGGCAGCACCATGGCGGTGGCGTGGTACGGCGGGTGGAAGCCGAACTCGTTGGCCAGCGTCCAGGCCTCGTCGACCCGGCCGCGGGCGATCAGGGTGTCCACCAGCACGCCCACCGCGTCCCAGGCCAGCGGCAGCTTCTGCCCGACCCGCTCGGAGATGCGGTACGCCCGGCGCAGGAAGTCCTCGGCCTCGGCGAGCAGGCCGCGACGGAAGCGGGCCAGACCCATCAGGAAGTACGCGAAGCCCCGGTGGGCGCCGCTCCAACCGGCCACCTCGAACTGGATGATGGCGTCCGCGAACAGCCGCTCGGCCTGGGCGATGCGGTCGTTGTAGATGTAGGTGAGGCCGAGCATCGAGGGCAGTTCGAAGCCCCAGGTGGTGTCGGTCCAGCCGAGGCCCTTGGGCAGCCGGCCGCCGTCGAGGACCTCGTCGGCGAGCGCGAGCGCCTCGGCGGAGGACTCGCCGCGCAGGGTCAGGTCCCAGGCGCGCATGGCGAGCACCGCCCGGTCGGCGGCCTCGCGGCCGGGCAGGCTCCGGCACATCTCACCCAGCCGGGCGGAGCGGCCGGGGCCGTCCTCCTCGGACTTGCGGAACGCGTGCCACATGAACGAGGCGGCCTGGAGCCGCTGCCGCCCGGCCGGCTCGACGGTCTGCTCGGCCTCCTCCTGGCAGACCAGCGCGGCTTGGCCCAGCTCGCCGCTGTGGGCGAGCACCTCGGAGAGCCGGAAGGTGGCGTCCACCCGCAGGTCCGGGCGCAGCGGCCCTTCGTCGGGGTCGAGGGCGAGCTTGAGCTGGTTGACGGTGGCGCCCGGGTCGGTGAGCAGTGCGGAGCAGCCGAGTTCGTACAGCACCTCGGCCTTGATCTCGTCGGCGGGCGGCTCGTTGAGCGCGCGGTGCAGGCAGCGCTGGGCGGCCTCGGGGGCACCGATCAGCTGGTGTTCGACGGCCGCGCGGCGCAGCTTCTTGACGATCCGGTCGTCGCCCTCGCCGGAGTGGGTCTCGACCAGGTGGCGGGAGGCGGCGAGCAGGCCGAGTCCGGCGTTCTCGATCTCGGCGGCGGCGATGCCGTGCATGCCGAGGCGGGTGGCCTCCGGCATGGTGTTGTAGATGGAGCTGGCGATCAGCGGGTGGACGAACTCCAGGTTCCCGTTGGGGGCCTGGGTGAGCACGCGCTGCTTGCGCAGCTGCTTGATGGAGTCGCGGGCGCCCTCGGTGCTCTGGGTGGAGATCCGGGTGGCGAGGTCGATCCGGATGTCGGTGCCCAGCATGGCGCAGGCCCAGGCGAAGCGCAGGGTGCTGGCGCCGAGCCGGTCCAGCCAGCTCTTGAGGGTCATCCCGGTGGCGTCGACGGCGAGTTCGCGCAGCTGCCGGGAGTTCTCCTCGACCGGTTCGAGTTCCTGCTCACGGACCTGGTCGAGCAGGCGACCGGCCTCGAAGGGGTTGCCGTTGACGACGTTCCAGAACTCGTAGCAGAAGGCGTCCTCGGCCTTGTCGCCGAGCTCGGCGCGGATCATGTCGGTGACGGAGCTCAGGGTGAGCCGGTTGAGCTCGTGCTTGCGGGCCTTGAGGCCGAGGATGTCCCGGCGCAGGTCCTGGGTCTCGTTGGGCCAGTCGTTCTCGTCCTCGCGGAAGGCGAAGACGAGCAGCACGGGCAGTTCGCCGGAGCGGACGGCGAACTTGGCGAGCCAGGAGAGGGATTCGGCGTCGGACCAGTGCAGGTCGTCGACGATCATCACCATCGGCGCGCGGCGGGGTGCGAGCTGGGTCAGCACGTAGTCGAGGCCGTCGCGCACGCCCTGCGGGTCGAGACGGCGGGCTCCCGCCTTGGGCTGCCTGAGGCCCATGGCCGGTCCGACGACCTCCTCCCAGGTGCCCATGACCTGACGGAACTCGTCCGCGCTCAGATCGCTGAGCATGGGCTGGAGCAGCTGGCGCAGCACGTGGTACGGCTCCTTGAACTGCCGTTCGCCGCCTCGGGCGAACAGCACGGAGGCGCCTTCGCGGAGCTTGGCGATCCGTCGGACCTCGTGCAGCAGGCTGGTCTTGCCGATGCCGGGGCGTCCGGAGAAGGTAAGCAGGTCGCCGATCTCGGTGCCGCCCGCGGCGAACTCGCGGCAGAGTCGGTCGATGGCCGTCTCCACCGAGCGCACTTCGGCGTCACGGTCGCGCAGCCTGACCCGGGGTGCGGCGCTGTCGCCGTCCCCGTCGGAACCGGTTCCCGTCCGAAGTTCGTTGCCCTGCTCGGTCACCGTCGCGCCTCCGCCTCACCCGCCGACGGCGCGGCTCGGCCACTGTCCGTGGGAGCCGCTCCGTCACTGTTCGTGGAGCCGAGGTTAGCGCCGTGTGCGGCTCGCCGTGCGTCATTCGCGCAGGCTGGGGCGGACGGTGAGGGTTTGGGGGGCTTGCCAAGGGCAATTGCCCTATATCTCTAACGTCCGATCATTACATCAGATACCCTACGGCCCGCGAGGCGCAGATGATCTTGCACAGCGACCCTCACTGCTCGCGCCCCGCCGCGCCAACTCCCCCCACGGACAATGATCGAACCACAAGCGCCCCCACCCTCCGCTGCACCGGGAGTCCGATGTCTGACGACACCTCACTTCAGATTCCGTTCCCGTACCGCCGCAGTCCGCACGGCTCGTACGCCACCAAGCTGCACAGCGACTGGCTGATCCGCCACCCACTGCTGCCCGAGGCCGACCATCCCGGCTACGCGCACTGGGAGGTGGTCGACCTCGCCGCGCTCGGCTACCCGGACGCCGGGCCGGACGAACTCGCCCTGGCGGCTGACCTGATGGGCTTCTACTTCCTCTTCGACGACCAGTTCGACGGCCCGCTCGGCCGCCGCCCCACCGAGGTCGCCCCGATCTGCGAACGCCTGATCGCCGTCCTGCACGGCGCCCGCCCCGATCCGGACTCCGCGGTCGAGACCGCCTTCGCCGACCTGTGGAGCCGCAGCGTGTGCGGCATGCCCGCCCGCTGGCAGGCCCGCGCGGCCTACAACTGGGAGTACTACTTCGCCAGTCACCCGGCCGAGGCGGCGGGCCGGATCTCCGCCCGGCCGCCGGACCGGGACGGCTATCTCGAACTCAGACGCGGCACCGCGGCGATGGAGACCATCTTCGACATGGTCGAGCGGCTCGGCCAGTTCGAGGTCCCCGCCGCTGTCCTGCACCACCCGGTGCTGCGTCAACTCCGCCAGCTGGCAGCCGACATACCCTCGCTCAGCAACGACGTGCGCTCCTTCCCGCTGGAGGCACCGCGCGGGGACGTCAACAACCTGGTCATGATCGTCCAGCGCGAGCGCCACTGCTCGGCCGAGGAGGCCTGCTCGGCGGTCATGGCGGAGGCGCAGCTGATGGTCGATCGCTGCGCCGAGCTGCACGAGCGACTGGCGGACGTCCACCGGGAGTTGGGCCTGTCCCGGATCGAGTGCGCGATCGCCCAGCGGTACGCGGACGGGCTGGTCACCTGGCTGGCCGGCTACCTGAGCTGGGAGGCCCGCACCGGCCGGTACCACGCGGTCTGAGGCGCGTCGGGGGCGTGCGCGTCACCGAACGCGCCCTCCGCGCGCCCGGGTCGGGAACATCCGGATCGCGCACCGTCCGTACGATCCTCCGTACGGACCGTAGCCGCACCGTGCGCTCGGCGGCTATCGTGCTCGACGGCGGGCGCCCCCGGCGGGGCGCCGGCCCGACTGCGCGTCCGCACCCTCCCGCCGGACCGCCCGCTGACCGGGTGGTCCGGCGCGCCGCCCACGGCCCGATCGGCGCCGGGCGGTGCCCGCCCAACGTCGCGAGGAGACAGAGATCATGACGGTCTACCAGCCCCCCGGCACGCCCGGCAGCATCGTCACCTTCCGCTCCCGGTACGAGCACTGGATCAACGGCGGATGGACGCCCCCGGCGCGCGGCGAGTACTTCGGCGACCCGACCCCGGTCACCGGCGAGGTGTTCACCGAGGTGGCCCGAGGCACCGCCGAGGACATCGAGGCCGCCCTCGACGCGGCCCACACCGCCGCCCCGGCCTGGGGCCGCACCTCCGCCGCCGAGCGGGCGCAGGTGCTGCTGCGGATCGCCGACCGGATGGAGGCCAACCTCGAAAAGCTGGCCGTCGCGGAGAGCTGGGAGAACGGCAAGCCGGTGCGCGAGACGCTGGCCGCCGACCTCCCGCTCGCCGTCGACCACCTGCGCTACTTCGCCGGTGCACTGCGGGCTCAGGAGGGCAGCCTCTCCCAACTGGACGAGGACACCGTGGCGTACCACTTCCACGAGCCGCTGGGCGTGGTCGGCCAGATCATCCCGTGGAACTTCCCGATCCTGATGGCGATCTGGAAGCTGGCCCCGGCCCTGGCCGCCGGCAACGCGGTGTTGCTCAAGCCCGCCGAGCAGACCCCGGCCTCGGTGCTGCTGCTGGCCGAGCTGACCGCCGACCTGCTGCCGCCCGGCGTGGTCAACATCGTCACCGGCTTCGGCGAGGAGGCCGGCGCCCCGCTCGCCGCCAGCAAGCGGGTGCGCAAGCTCGCCTTCACCGGCGAGACCAGCACCGGCCGGCTGATCTCCCGCTCCGCCGCCGACAACCTGATCCCGGTCACCCTGGAGCTCGGCGGCAAGAGCCCCAACCTGTTCTTCGCGGACGTCGCCGCCGCCGACGACGCCTTCTACGACAAGGCCGTCGAGGGCTTCGCGATGTTCGCGCTCAACCAGGGCGAGGTCTGCACCTGCCCCAGCCGCGCGCTGATCGAAGCCCCGGCCTACGAGCGGCTGCTCGGCGACGGCCTGGCGCGGGTGCGCGCGATGCGCCAGGGCAACCCGCTGGACACCGACACCCAGATCGGTGCGCAGGCCAGCGTCGAGCAGCTGAAGAAGATCCTCTCGTACTTCGAGATCGGCCAGGCCGAGGGCGCCAAGGTCCTGGTCGGCGGCGAGCGCGCCGACCTCGGCGGCTCACTGGCCGGCGGGTACTACGTGACGCCGACCGTCTTCGAGGGCGTCAACAGCATGCGGGTCTTCCAGGAGGAGATCTTCGGCCCGGTCGTCTCGGTCACCCGCTTCGACGGCTTCGACGAGGCCGTGGCGCTCGCCAACGACACCCAGTACGGGCTCGGCGCGGGCGTGTGGACGCGCAACATCAACACCGCCCACCGGGCCGGACGCGCCATCCAGGCGGGCCGGGTCTGGACGAACTGCTACCACGCCTACCCCGCGCACGCGGCCTTCGGCGGATACAAGAACTCCGGCATCGGCCGGGAGAACCACAAGGCGTTGCTGGAGCACTACCAGCAGACCAAGAACCTGCTGGTCAGCTACTCCCCCGACGCGGTCGGCTTCTTCTAGGCCGGACCCGTCGGACAAGAGTGGAGCGGGGGGGCCGGGCCGGGGCAACCCCCCCCCCCCCCCACCCCCGGGCGGGCCCGGGGGGGGCAAAACCCCCGGTTGGGGTTCTAATAACCATAAAACAACCAATTTGA